>NZ_JAHRWL010000001.1:900000-1032500 GCF_019104745.1 Thalassococcus arenae | reverse complement strand
ACTGGGCGCTGTCCCAGTGGTACAAGCATCATGGTAGCCAGCTGGGCGAGCGCAACCTGTTCGTCGTGTCCCATGGCCATGACAGCAAGATCTCAGAGATTTGCCCGCAGGCCAGTATCATCACGGTGCCGAGAGACGACCTTAACGGTTTCGATCGCAATCGTGCTGAAATGCTCAATGCCTTCCACGCTGGATTGCTTCAATCCTACAATTGGGTGATGCGGACGGATGCGGATGAGCTGATTTGCTGGGATCCTGCGCGCTACAATGGACTGGTTGATGTGTTCGAAAAGAATACGGACTGGCCGGTTCTGACGGCGCTCGGGTTCGATCTGGTCCATATGGACGGCGACAAGTCCGGCGACGCACTCGCTTCGCATCGGAATGCCGCGTTCAGCGGACACTACAGCAAGTCATTCGCATCGCGGCGGCCCGTGTCGTTCGTGCTGCATGGCACCAAGGTTGCGCCGAAGCGTCTTGAAACCTTCCCGTTTCGAATGGCGCCGGGTGTCTATCTTGCTCACCTCAAATACGCCGACACGTCTGCATTGGACGCCGCGACACGCGTCCGAAAGGCAGTCGCCAATGGCCCAGGCAAGGGGTTGCCGGGGCCGGGTTGGTCAAGGGCGGACGAGGACGCAGTCAAGTTCTTCGCAACCTTCGTCAAGAAGGATGTTGTGGACTGGGCAGAGGCGGAACGGCGGGCCTACGCGGCCTTGAGCTCAAAGCCTGCGCGCGACGAAAGATGGAACCTTGTAAAGGCAAGGGCCCTCAAGTTCGATTTTCGGACAGAGCTGCCCTCCTGGTTCGCTGAACTTTGAAGGATCTGATCCGCAAGCACTGAAGCCAGTGCTTGCGCGTCCGATCCGGACGAATTGACATCGTACAGAGATACAAATTCAACCATGTTTGGTTGCTGCGAGTGTGCAGTAACCTCAGTTGGTTCCGCCTTCGGGTGGAAGGTCGCCGAACGGTCTAGCCGGCCGCGCGGAGATATCCCTTCTGAAACGAACATGCGTTGTCCAAGTCAAGTACACTAACCAAGTGCGGTTCTCGAAAGAGAACTGCGATCATCGCACGGTACGCATATGCCGGGCGATGAATGTTCGGACGAAAGTCCGAGCGGGATAGTATGCTTATGAACCAGAGATAGGGTGCGTCAGCTTGCCGGTTGCGCGCCTTCGCAAGTCAACCTTGCTTTCTCTGGATCAAATCAAGCGCGAGAAGGGCGTTTGGTGGATGCCTTGGCAGTAAGAGGCGATGAAGGACGTGATACTCTGCGATAAGCCATGAGGAGCCGAGAATAGGCTTTGATCCATGGATTTCCGAATGGGGCAACCCACCTGACAGTTTGATATAATTGCCGCAAGGCAGCTTATATTGGGCTGAACCAGGTACTTAAGACCTGAATACATAGGGTTTTAAGAGCGAACTCGGGGAACTGAAACATCTAAGTACCCGAAGGAAAGGACAGCAATAGCTACTCCCCTAGTAGTGGCGAGCGAACGGGGACCAGCCGAGCCATGAGAGTGACCAGAATGATCTGGAAAGATCAGCCACAGCGGGTGACAGCCCCGTATGGGAAGCTCGATTGGACGTATTAAGTAGGGCGGGACACGTGTAATCCTGTTTGAAGATCGGAGGACCACCTTCGAAGGCTAAGTACTCCTTACTGACCGATAGCGAACCAGTACCGTGAGGGAAAGGTGAAAAGCACCCCGACGAGGGGAGTGAAACAGTACCTGAAACCGAACGCCTACAATCAGTCGGAGCTTGACTGGACTCTAATGACAATCTGCGTCATGGACGTTCCCAAAGTGGTTTGGAGAGCGCCATGGCTGACGGAACTTTCGCTGTTCTGATGTTCGTGATCGGTCTGACCGACATGACCATGAACCATTGCGGTACCGAAGCGGGCTGTCTCGGCAAGACCGAGACGTCACCCCGGTTCGCTATCTCAGCGGGCGAAGTTCTGGAGCGGCGCGCCGATCCTGCAACAGAGGTTTTTCTGCGATACGATCTGGGTCACAAACGTGGACCTTTCGGAAACGCAGCTGGGCTTTCTTTGGGGGAAAACGGCGAAACCTGGATCGGGTTTGGGACGACCTACACGATCAATTTCGGCAGCAGCCCGCTTTTCGCAGAATTGCACTCGATGCCTGGTCTCTACTTCCCGAACGGGGGAGTTGATCTGGGCGGACCGATCGCGTTCCGATCGGGACTCGAGTTGGGATACGAGAACCGCAATGGATGGCGGTTCGGCCTGAGCTACGATCACCGTTCAAATGCGGGGATCTACAAGGACAATCCCGGGATCGAAACCGTGCAATTTCGTGTCAGCATTCCAACCCGGTAGGGTTGTCATTAGTGTCCAGTCTTGTGACGGCGTACCTTTTGTATAATGGGTCATCGACTTGGTCTATCTAGCAAGCTTAAGCCGTTAGGTGTAGGCGCAGCGAAAGCGAGTCTTAATAGGGCGTCGAGTTAGATGGATCAGACCCGAAACCGAGTGATCTAGGCATGTCCAGGATGAAGGTAAGGTAACACTTACTGGAGGTCCGAACCCACACCTGTTGAAAAAGGTCGGGATGAGGTGTGCCTAGGGGTGAAAGGCCAATCAAACTCGGAGATAGCTGGTTCTCTGCGAAATCTATTTAGGTAGAGCGTCATCCGAATACCCCGGGGGGTAGAGCACTGGATGGGTAATGGGGCCCCACAGGCTTACTGATCCTAACCAAACTCCGAATACCCGGGAGTACTAGATGGCAGACACACTGCGGATGCTAACGTCCGTAGTGGAGAGGGAAACAACCCTGACCTACAGCTAAGGCCCCCAATTCGTGGCTAAGTGGGAAAGCAGGTGGGACGACCAAAACAACCAGGAGGTTGGCTTAGAAGCAGCCATCCTTTAAAGATAGCGTAACAGCTCACTGGTCTAAATAAGTTGTCCTGCGGCGAAGATGTAACGGGGCTCAAGCCACGAGCCGAAGCTTAGGATGCCGTAAGGCATGGTAGCAGAGCGTAGTGTGACATAACTCCAATCCTCTTCTGCATCTTCGGGTGCATCGGAGGATCAGGAGTTTTCTGTGAAGCCGGCCTGTGAGGGATCCGGTGGAGAGATCACTAGCGAGAATGATGACATGAGTAGCGACAAGGAGTGTGAGAGACACTCCCGCCGAAAGTCCAAGGGTTCCTGCTTAAAGCTAATCTGAGCAGGGTAAGCCGACCCCTAAGGCGAGGCCGAAAGGCGTAGTCGATGGGAACCAGGTTAATATTCCTGGGCCAGGAGGATGTGACGGATTGTGGAGACGTGCGTGCCTTATCGGATTGGCGCGTATTCAAGACAGTTCCTGGAAATAGCCCTCCATTAGATCGTACCCTAAACCGACACAGGTGGACTGGTAGAGAATACCAAGGCGCTTGAGAGAACGATGTTGAAGGAACTCGGCAAAATACCTCCGTAAGTTCGCGAGAAGGAGGCCCGGCGTATGATCGTCGGGGGCACAAACCAGGGGGTGGCGACTGTTTACTAAAAACACAGGGCTCTGCGAAGTCGCAAGACGACGTATAGGGTCTGACGCCTGCCCGGTGCCTGAAGGTTAAAAGGAGGGGTGCAAGCTCTGAATTGAAGCCCAGGTAAACGGCGGCCGTAACTATAACGGTCCTAAGGTAGCGAAATTCCTTGTCGGGTAAGTTCCGACCTGCACGAATGGCGTAACGACTTCCCCGCTGTCTCCAACATCGACTCAGCGAAATTGAATTGCCTGTCAAGATGCAGGCTTCCCGCGGTTAGACGGAAAGACCCCGTGCACCTTCACTACAGCTTCGCACTGGCATCAGGCACAATATGTGCAGGATAGGTGGTAGGCTTTGAACCATGGACGCCAGTCTGTGGGGAGCCTCCCTTGAGATACCACCCTTATTCTGCTTGATGTCTAACCGCGGTCCGTTATCCGGATCCGGGACCCTGCGTGGTGGGTAGTTTGACTGGGGCGGTCGCCTCCTAAAGCGTAACGGAGGCGCGCGAAGGTTGGCTCAGAGCGGTCGGAAATCGCTCGTTGAGTGCAATGGCAGAAGCCAGCCTGACTGCAAGACTGACAAGTCGAGCAGAGTCGAAAGACGGCCATAGTGATCCGGTGGTCCCAAGTGGGAGGGCCATCGCTCAACGGATAAAAGGTACGCCGGGGATAACAGGCTGATACTGCCCAAGAGTCCATATCGACGGCAGTGTTTGGCACCTCGATGTCGGCTCATCTCATCCTGGGGCTGGAGCAGGTCCCAAGGGTACGGCTGTTCGCCGTTTAAAGAGGTACGTGAGCTGGGTTTAGAACGTCGTGAGACAGTTCGGTCCCTATCTGCCGTGGGTGTAGGATACTTGAGAGGAGTTGCCCCTAGTACGAGAGGACCGGGGTGAACGATCCACTGGTGGACCTGTTGTTGCGCCAGCAGCAGTGCAGGGTAGCTATGATCGGACAGGATAACCGCTGAAGGCATCTAAGCGGGAAGCCCCCCTCAAAACAAGGTATCCCTGAGGGCCGTGGAAGACCACCACGTCGATAGGCCGGAGATGTAAGCGCTGCAAGGCGTTCAGTTGACCGGTACTAATGGCCCGATAGGCTTGATTTGATCCAGTGATAGCCAGGTTATGGCTGGATCATAAGCGTACACCGCTGGGTGTACTGACTTGGACAGGTTGAATACGCCCTTTGGGCGATTGGTTCTTTCTCGGTTTGGTGGTCATAGCGCGAGCAAAACACCCGGCTCCATTCCGAACCCGATCGTTAAGTGCCGTAGCGCCGATGGTACTGCGTCTTAAGACGTGGGAGAGTAGGTCACCGCCAAACCTAGTAAGAACCAATTGTATCTCTTAAACGATGCCAATGAATTCTGCCGCCCTCCGGGGCGGCGTTTTCGTTTCCGAGCATGTCCTGTTATGTGTCAGCGGCGGAAACACGGCCTTTGGGCATCCGTCCAGGTGCATGCAATCGCTCGCAGGCGATCAATCGGTTGATCGTCCGTCGCAAAGCGCGCATGGCGCCCGTGCCGAAGCCCGAAAACCACACAGCTGCGCCCTCGGACAGAACCGGTCGCATGGCGAATGGACCGCCCCGGACGGAAAACATCGCCGCCGTTCCCAACCGCCCCGTGCGAGAGCCAACCCGCGGCGACGCCTCACATCATGCGCCGAGAGCCGTTGCCACCGGGTCGCAGAATGCTCCCGGACCGCAAACAGAAGTGCGCAATTGTCGCCAGCCCCATTCGCCCCAAAGCCTTAGTCCGTCACAGATATTTTGCAAAAGGCCCTTGCACCTCACCGCGACCGGGGATATCTGTCCGCCATTGGCGCGGGGTGGAGCAGCCCGGTAGCTCGTCAGGCTCATAACCTGAAGGTCGTAGGTTCAAATCCTACCCCCGCAACCAAATTCCAGAGAAACCAGGGTAATTTCAGTGGCTTGGTGAGCGACGAGAATTCGTCGTTCATTCGTCTCTAGTAATATCAATGACTTAGACCCGTAGGTTCAAATCACCTCGCAACCAACCGTGACGGAGTAGAGTAGCGGCGAATCGCCGTCGTTTTCGTGATGGATCGTGGCGATTCAGTTGCAATTTCCGTGGCTTAAAGAGTTTTCTGTGCAGCGTGTGTTCAGGTTTCGATCGCGCGATGTCGTGCTACGTCGTGCCTGCATCGACGGTCTTGTCTATCCGCTGCCGAGCGACACCCCGGTTCCCTCGGCTTGAGATTGGACAGCCTTCACGGCGAGCAAGATGTGACGTAGGGAAAGCAAGCCTCAAGTCGGCTCAGTTCATCGTGCGGGACTTCCACCAGCGATTATTTCTTCTTGTGCTCCCCAAGACTGGTCAAAGGTTTGCCCTTTGTGAAGTCGGCTGTTGCGACGACCTTTTCCTTCACCTTCTTTGGCTTTTTCACTTCGCGGTTGCCACGTCGTTTGTCACCTTTGGTCATTCGAGTTTCTCCTGGTTCTGGATTTCTTAACGAATTGATCGGTGTTCAAGTCCTTCATGAATTTGGTTTCGCGTCCTGACGCTCGTGACCAAGGGACGCAGGTCTTCACATCATTCCGGCCATTCCACCCATGTCGGACATTTCGCTGCCAGCACCGGCCTTCCCAGGTTTTTGCGCGACCATCGCTTCGGTCGTGATCAACAAACCGGCAATGGACGCGGCATTTTCCAGTGCGATCCGGACGACCTTCGTCGGGTCGATGACACCTGCCTTCAGCATGTCGCCGTATTCCTCGGCCTGCGCGTCGAAACCAAAGCTCGGGCTGTCGTTCTCGATCACCTTCCCGACAACGACAGAACCATCGACCCCGGCATTTCCGGCAATCTGGCGCAGCGGTGCCTGGATCGCGCGGCGGACGATCTTGATCCCGGCATCCTGATCGCTGTTCTCGCCCTTCAGCGTCGCCAGAACCTTGCCGGCATGAACCAGCGCCACGCCACCGCCTGGCACGACACCTTCCTGAACCGCAGCGCGGGTGGCGTTCAGCGCATCGTCGACGCGGTCCTTGCGCTCCTTCACCTCGATCTCGGTTGCCCCGCCGACCCGGATAACGGCGATGCCGCCGGCAAGCTTGGCCAGCCGTTCCTGCAACTTCTCCTTGTCGTAGTCCGAAGTGGTCTCCTCGATCTGCGCCCGGATCTGGTTGATGCGCGCCGCGATCGCATCCTTGTCGCCGGCACCGTCGATGATCGTCGTGTCATCCTTGGTGATCGTGACCTTTCTGGCGGACCCGAGCATGTCCATGGTGACATTCTCCAGCTTGGTGCCCATTTCCACGGAAATCACCTGACCGCCCGTCAGCACGGCGATATCTTCCATCATCGCCTTGCGGCGGTCTCCAAAGCCAGGCGCCTTGACGGCCGCAACCTTTAGCCCGCCGCGCAGCTTGTTGACGACCAGCGTCGCCAGCGCCTCGCCCTCGATATCCTCGGCCACGATCAGCAGTTGCTTCTCGGCCTGAATCACAGCCTCAAGCAACGGCACCATGGATATGAGAGAAGTCAGCTTCTTCTCGTGAAGCAGGACGACGCAATCATCCAGCTCGACGACCATCTTCTGAGCATTCGTGATGAAATAGGGGCTCAGATAGCCGCGGTCGAACTGCATGCCTTCGACCACTTCGGTCTCGGTCTCCAACCCCTTGTTTTCCTCGACGGTGATCACCCCTTCCTTGCCGACCTTGGCCATCGCGTCGGCGATCTGCCGACCGATCTCGACTTCTCCATTGGCCGAAATGGCGCCGACCTTGGCAATCTCGTCGCTGTCGCCGACGGGTCGGGACATGGTCTTGATCTCGGCCACGACCGCAGCGACGGCTTTGTCGATCCCGCGCTTGAGATCCATCGGGTTCATGCCGGCCGCGACCGACTTCATGCCTTCCCGGACAATCGCATGGGCGAGTACGGTTGCCGTTGTGGTTCCGTCGCCAGCCTCGTCATTCGTGCGCTGCGCAACCTCCTTGACCATCTGCGCGCCCATGTTTTCGAACTGGTCCGAAAGCTCGATCTCCTTGGCGACGGTCACACCGTCCTTGGTGATGCGCGGCGCACCCCAGGATTTATCGAGAATGACGTTTCGGCCCTTGGGGCCGAGGGTGATCTTGACGGCATTTGCCAGCGTGTCGATGCCTTTCAGCATTCGGTCGCGGGCGTCGGTACTGAATCGAACTTCCTTGGCGGACATGGGTGTGCGTTCCTGAGACTGGGGTTGATGTGAAAGGTTTTGGACTCAGGCGATCACGCCGAGAATGTCACTCTCCTTCATGATCAGAAGGTCTTCGCCATCAAGCTTGATCTCTGAGCCGGACCATTTTCCGAACAGGATCCGGTCGCCGGCTTTGACGTCCATTGGGATGCGCTCGCCGTCCTCGCGTCGTCCGCCGGTGCCAACGGAGACGACTTCGCCCTCTTGAGGCTTCTCTTTGGCGGTATCGGGGATGATAAGGCCGCCCTTGGTCGTCTCGTCGCCTTCAATGCGGCGAACGAGGACCCGGTCGTGGAGGGGAGTGAATGACATCGACGTGCTCCTTGTCGAGGATTGTCGGGCGTAAGTGCCTTGTTCGAATGCCCGGCTTGGATGCGCGCAAGGCGGCGACAACCTGGTGGGGCTGTACTTCGAGATTGCGGATCAAGACCGCCGCGGTATCGCATCACGAGCGTCGCACCGAATGTCCGCCAGCGATGATCGAATTGATCATTTCGGCGACGGCCTGGTGCCTTTCCATTTCAAGGTCGGTGCCAACGGCATTCTCATGGGTCGCCGCGGCGTCGCGAAGAACCCCCAAGATCTCGTGCTCCGGCAGCACCGCGCGATCGTTCAAGGCAAGCAGGAGCGCCTCGCAGATCGACAGGGCGGCCTGGCCTGCATGTTCGCTCGCGGTTGACATCTGGCGTTCCTTCCTTGACGTCGTGATCCCCGGGAAAGACGAGGTTCAGAGACATCCGTACTTCTCGCAGGAAGTGCTCTATTCTGGACTGATCCAGAGCAGTGTCCGGGCCGATTTCCGAACCTGCGTCACCGCACGCCGGGAGCCTCCATGACATCAGCCGAACACAGCCCCTTGACCCGCAAGCTCTCGGCCTTCGTCGCCCTGTCGGAGGTCGAACTGGCCGTGCTTGAGCGACTGCACCAGCGTCGCCGCTCATTCGTCGCGGGGCATGATATGGTCCACCAGGGCCAGTCGGCCCAGGCCGCGTACATCCTGTCGTCGGGCTGGGTCTGTTCCTACAAGATCCAGGCGGACGGGACGCGTCAGATCGTCGATTTCCAGATACCGGGGGATTTCCTGGGATTGCGCAGCGTCCTGTTGCGCACGTCGGACCACAGCTTCGAACCCATCGTCGACATCGAGGCCGCCGAAGTGCTGGCAAGCGACCTTCTCGATGCCTTCGCGCGGACGCCGCGCCTCGCGACCGCCATTCTCTGGGCAGCGTCACGGGACGAAGCGATGGTCGTGGAGCATCTCGTCGGGATCGGCCGGCGTGATGCGGACGCCCGCATGGCGCATTTCCTGCTTGAGCTGGGATCAAGGCTTGCGCTGGTCGGCATCGGCAGCAGAGAAGGTTTCGACTGCCCGCTGACGCAATATCACCTCGCCGATACGCTGGGGTTGAGCGCGGTCCATGTGAACCGCGTCCTGCGGCAGCTTCGCGAGCGTGGACTGGTCACCTTTCGGGACGGCCGGGTTACGTTTCACGATTATGGCGGGCTGGTTGAGCTTGCCGAGTTCGATCCGGAATACCTTGACCAGACCGGGCCGCTCCTGAAATGACAGGGCCGCCCTCTCTTGCTCGGCAAGGCGGCCCCGGTGTTCACGTCAGACGCCGGTGGTTACGCGAGGGCGTGGGTTGCCGCATCGAGTTCCTTGTTGGTCTCGGCGTCGTTCTTGGCCGTGTTCGCCTTCTCGGCTGCGTGGTAATGCTTCATCGCCGCATCTTTCTTGGATCCGGCGGGGGCGTTCACGCAGGCGGCCTTGACGGATTTCATCTTGTCGGCGGTCTTGATTTGTTCGGGGGTCATTGGACTTGTCCTTTCTGGACGCTCCGAGAATAAGAAGCGTGTCGACATGCCGTCCTTAGGAGATCGACACGCCCACACGCTTCTCGGGTGCTCGGAAAAATGCACCACCGAATGTTCGGCGGCGCACCTCACCTAAACGGAGTCGGCTCCCCGCCGCACTGACGCAGATTAGCCCCGGCGCCTGCGGCAGGTCGGTTGCCCATGCGCTTCTCAAACCATCGCAGTTTGCTGGTGGGAAATCCTCAGCCAGGTGTCCTCATCGTTGAGATAGGTCGAGGCACAAAGAGCCTTGTAGATCGGCACATCGGGTTTTTCTGCCGAGACGCGATAGGTGAGAATGGCGATATCACGACACCGCGTGACGCGACGTTCGGCCATCGAGACGGACCGCCAGCCGGTTCTCTGTTGAAGATGGGTCCAGATCTGGTCGCCTTGGAGGATGCCGGGCGGATAGGGAAAGACCATGACGGCGTTGGTCGCTGTCGTTGCCCGCGCGTTGTCGGCGCCACTGGTCCAGAAGTGTTCCTCCATGTCCCAGAGAACGCTCTGTTCGCGAGGCGATAGCGTGCCGGACTTGTGTGCCGCATGTGTCGGTCTGCCCATGGTTGCGGTTGAGACGGTCATTCGCCTGACCCCGACCCGCCGACCATGAACATCTGAAACAGTATTAAGATGATCGCGAGCACCGCCCAGATCGGGCCGCGTGTTCCCGGGCGGCCGTCTGCGACGGTCGAGCCAGTTCGCTTCGGGTCAGCTGACGTCCGGCCTTCGGGAAGCAGTTGGCTCAGGTCTCGTGCAACCCTCCCGTGATCGCTGGCGAGCGCAGGAACGTCCCGAAATCGGGCAAGCAGGGCCGCCAATCGCGCCCGCGCGGTGTCGCGCCCCAGCGTGACCAGTTCAGCGGTTTCCTTCCATGGATCGAGGCCAAGCCGCGCCAGCGCGGAGAGCACAGTCACGGCATGGCCGTTCCGGTCCTCGCCGACGGTAGCATGGAGAAACCGATCGAACTCGGGCGGGTGCGGGTTGAGAACACTGGAGTCGGCCATTGCCAATCCTTTCAAGGGTTGCAGGAACGCAGATCATCCCTGTTTCCCAAAGGATACCCGCAGGTCGGTCTCGTCGCCCTTACACAGGTCAGTGCTGGCGACTGCCCCCAGGAAGGTCGCAGCCGGTTCGGTGCCCGGGACTAACCGGTTCGGTGCCCGGGACTAACATGCGTCAGCGCCGGTCGAACGATCCCGAGGTACAAGACACTCAACCGTTCGACTGGTCCGTCCCGCACTCCACGGGGCCGTCAACAGTGTTGAGCGACAGATCTGCCAACATCGCGGAGACCAGAGATGACCATGCGGTCGACCAGATCGACGGTGACGTTTTCGAACCCGTTTACCTTGCCGGGATACCCGGGCGATCTGCCCGCAGGCGACTACGAGGTTCTCGTCGAGGAAGAGCTTCTTCAGGGGCTGAGCTTCGAGGCCTATCGACGGACGGCGACCTACCTGACGGTGCGCGGAAGGGGCGGTCATGCGGGTCGGACAGAGTTACGGGCGATTTCCGACAACGACCTGGAAAAGGCGCTGAACCGGGATCGGGGCGCGACTGAGAAGAACAATCACGGCGAGGCGGCGCTTTCTCCGCAGGAGGACTTGAAATGAATACTCCCGAATGGCTCAAGCCCGGCATCTATGGTGCCGTGATCGGCGCGGCTCTTGTCGGCGTGGTCGGTTTTACATGGGGCGGCTGGGTGACCGGCGGCACCTCGAACGACAGGGCGATGGCGATGTCCCGAGATGATGTCGTCGCCTCGATGGTGCCGGTCTGCCTCGACATGGCTCGAACCGACCCGGCACGGGCCGAGAAGCTGGACACGATCCGGGCCGCCTCGACCTATCAGCGGCGCGATGCCCTGATGGAGGCAGGCTGGGCGACGGTGCCAGGAGCAGATGCTCCGAACCGCGATATCGCGCAGGCCTGCCTGGCAGCCCTTGATGTTGACGCGTTGCCGGAGCGCCCGGAAAGCGCGGTCGATGAAGGATGAACCGCGCCAAGCCGATAGCTTCCCCCGAGACCACCGACCTCGAACGGCGTGTGCTGGCTCATGAACGGATCCTGCAATCTCTGATCGCCTACATGGCCCGTACCGAACCGCGTTTCGTGGACCACCTGCGAGAACGGTTCGTGGAGCCGATGAAAGTGACCCAGCACGAACACGACCACCGCGAAACCGATGATTATGCGGCAGAATTCATTCGCGCAGTGATGCTCCTCGGAGAAGCGCACGTGCCAAAGTCGAAGGAGTTGGAAATGACCGAAATGAAACCCGTGCCGCCGAACAGTAGAGGGGGACAAGGTTCTTCCATGAACCGGCCCACGCTGCGCGGTGGGGTTCGGGTCCGCGAAAGAAACGGCATCTGGGAGGTGCAGGTCGATGGCAAGTTCCGCGGCGACTACCACCAGAAGGAACATGCTCTTGCCGCCGCGGCCTTGCACAAGTTGTCGCCCCGATGACCGGGAGCACTCATCCGACAGTTCCGCAGGACTTCTCGATCCAGGTGGCCGAGAACGAAGGCATGCCATCGAGATCGAATTCCAGGGGCTTCCCGCTACCGAGCGCGCCCACTCGGCGGCTGACAGGAACGCTCACGCTTGGGCTATCGGGGACCCGCGCGGCAACCGGCGGACTCTGGTCCGTCAAGGAGCAAGCGGCGATGAGACATCCCCTGGCGAGGCTGATCGCGAGGACGGTAGTCATTGCCGGTGTGATCGCCTCTTTCGCCTTCCCCGCGCTTGCGCAGGACAGCACCGGCGCGATACCGCAGAACGCCCAACCGCGCAGCTATGGCAGCGGATGGGCCTGCGACCTTGGTTTCCGGGTGGACGGCGGCGAATGCCTGGCACTCGATATCCCCGAGCACGCCTATCCGACCGGGCGCTCCTACGGGACGGGGTGGGAGTGCGACCGTGGGTATGAAGAGGTAAACGGGATATCCTGCAATCGCATCCCGGTGCCCGCCAATGCCTTCCTCCGGTCTTCCGGATACGATTGGCAATGCGAACGCGGGTTCCGGCAGGAGAACGAGACATGCGTGCCCATCGTTCTTCCCGAGCATGCCTATCTGACAGAAGACAGCTCGGGGACGGGATGGACCTGTGATCGTGGCCATGAGGCTGTTGCAGGGACATGTTCGCCGATTGCCGTGCCAGCGAACGCGTATCTGACCAACGCCGAATACGGCGCCGCCTGGGCTTGTGAGCGAGGCTTCGTCAAGACCGACAACCGATGCGACGCCGTTGTCGTGCCATCGAATGCCTATCTGGACGAGGCATCCTACGGACCGGGCTGGAGCTGCGAGCGCGGATACGAGCCGCTGAATGGCGCCTGCGTCGCCATTGATCTGCCAGACAACGCCTATCTCGACCAGTCCGGCAACCGGTGGAGCTGCAATCGAGGCTTCCGGCTCTCGGACGGGATGTGCATCGTTGGACGGTGATGCGGATGTTTCTCATCGTGGCGCGTCTGGCATGCGCATCAGCATCGGGTGCCGTCTGCGATACAGTTTCCCGCAACCGACGCCGCTGATCGCGCTGCTGAACGTCCACTACTCGCGGTTCGGCGATCTGGAGCGCGCCGATTATCTCGTGACCTCGCCGAGCGTGCCCCTCGAAAGCTACCGGGATGGCTTCGGCAACTGGTGCACGCGCTTGGTGGCTCCGGCGGGCGACTTCTGCCTGTCGACCGATGGTATCTTCCGCGACACGGGCCAGCCTGATCCCTCCAGTCCCGACGCGCAGCAGCACGCGGTTCAGGATCTTCCTTTCGAGACGCTCGTGTTTCTGCAGGGCAGCCGGTATTGCGACACCGACCTTCTGTCGGAGGAGGCGTGGCGCCTCTTCGAGACCGCCGATCCCGGATGGTCACGCGTCCAGGCGATCTGCGATTTCGTGCATGGACATGTCCGCTTCGACTACATGCAGGCGAAGGCGACGCGCACCGCGTCGCAGACCCTCGCCGAGCGACAGGGTGTCTGCCGCGACTTTGCCCATCTGGCCATCGCGCTGTGTCGTTGCATGAACATTCCGGCCCGCTACTGCACCGGATATCTGAGCGACATCGGTGAACCTCTGCCGCATCCGCCAGGGGATTTTGCTGCCTGGATGGAGGTGTTCCTTGCCGGAAAATGGCACATGTTCGACCCGCGGAATAACAAACCGCGATTTGCGAGACTCCTGATCGCGCGCGGTCGCGATGCTGCCGATGTCCCTCTGACCCAGACATTCGGTCAGAACACTTTGACGGAATTCGAGGTCTGGAATGATGAGTTGGCCTGACTGGATCGGGCTTCCTTTTCGACGTGCCATCGCAAATCGGGTCGCCAGCCCCCATATGTGTACTGCCGATGCCAGGTATCCCGGTCCGACACGGACGAGGAGTTGGCGCCGGCCAATCAAAGGATCGATGACATGTCCTTCAAGGATCTGACCGCCAGGGCTGCGGCCATGTTTAAGCCGAAGCCGGCGAAGACAACAACGACCCCCGCCAAGGAGACCGAGCCCAAGGCCACTGGCAAGGAAGCACCCGCGAAGTCCTAGACATCTCGAGACCTACACCGGTTACGCGCCTCATTCCCGTGAGGGGCGCGGACCACCCACAGCAACATGGGAAAGGAACGCGCGAATGGACGATCTGACGAGCAAGACCGTTGCGGTTTTTTCCCGGCCGTTCACCGTTCCGGGTTTTGCCGAGACTCTCCCGGCGGGAGAGTACGAGATCGAAACGGAGCTGGCTTCGCCGCCGGATCAACAGGATCCCGCGGCATGGAAGGCCTCGGTTCTGGTGAAGCTTCATCCAAGGGCATCGCATCCGGGGCTTGCGAGGACGCTCACCCTTTCCCTTGCCGATCTGGACCAGGCACGCGCCAGAGACAAGCTCACGGGCAGGGCGTTGTCCGACTTCTTCCTCGAAGAAATGCTGGCTGATCCGATGGTACAGCTCGTGATGAAGGCCGACGGGGTCTCCGAGGCGCATCTGCGACATCTCTATTCCGGGTCAGGGGCGTCCGATCCGAACCCGGCTGCGCCGTCTTCGAAGACGACCGCCCGAGGAGCGCGGCACGAAGAGTCGATCCGGGCGGCCGAAAACGAAGGCATGCCTGCGCGACCGGACTCGCCGCCGTCCTTGCGCACCCGTCTGGCTGCGGGGAAACCGTGATGGCGACCAAGGCCATCGCAAAAGGTGCAACGCCAGCCACCGAGACCCCAAGGGCCCTGGGCGACGTTCCCCAAGAACGCCGATGCCTGCGGTGCGAAACCCTGTTCTGGAGCGAAGGCTTCGGAGAACGGATTTGCCGACGCTGCAAGGGGTTGAACGCCTGGCGAAATGCCGTGCCCGCGCGCCCGGGCGCATCTCGCCGCCGCTGATCCCCACAGCCGCGCGCCGTCTCCTTTGAACCCAACTGGAACATCACTTTGGCCTGCCTCGACGTCGTTCACACCACGACCTACCGATACCGTCACAAGATCCCTCTTGGGCCTCATCGGTTGATGCTCCGTCCCCGGGAAACGCGGGAACTGCGACTACTTGCGCATGTCCTCTCCATTTCTCCGACGGCGACGGTAACCTGGGCGCATGACGTGGCCGGCAACGCGGTCGCCACCGCCGTCTTTGACGGCCTGACAGATCATCTTGTGATCGAGAGCCGCGCCACCGTGGAGCTCACCGCGCCAGCCTGGCCGGTCTTTGCCATTGCTACCTCGGCCGCCCAGTATCCCTTTGTCTACGCCGCCGACGAATGGACGGATCTGGGTGCGTTGACGGTACCGCAATACTACGACCCGGACGGGCGACTTTCCCGATGGGTCGAGGACTTTGTCATGGCACGCCCGACCGACACGCTGTCTCTGCTGAAGGACATCAGCAACGGTGTGTTCACGCACATTTCCTACCAGAGCCGCGATGACGAAGGCACCCAGTCACCGATCGAAACGCTCGACCGGCGATGGGGCTCGTGCCGGGATTTCGCGGTCCTGCTCGCCGAAGCCGCGCGCACGCTCGGACTCGGTTCCCGCATCGTGTCCGGCTATCTGTCCGATGTGGAGGGAAGCCTCATTGGGTCTGCGGGTTCCGGGTCCACCCATGCCTGGGTCGAGATATTTGTCCCAGGTGCTGGTTGGATTGCCTTTGATCCAACGAACCGAAGCGTCGGGTCGCAGAACCTGATACCGGTCGCAGTCGGTCGCGACATTCATCATCTCGTGCCGGTCTCCGGAAGCTATTCGGGACGGCCGGGCGCCCTTTGTGATCTTGCGGTCGGAGTCGTGGTGCGACTTGCAGCACAGGATCATGCAACTGCCATGGAGGATCGGGTCGAAGCCACAGCAATGTAGCGCGTTGTGGGTGCTGCATGTGCGGATCGTGTGCACAGGATGTCTCGGCTCTCCCCTTTGTCGTCGCGGGGGTTGAAAGAGCACGGTTGGCCCTGTTGCACGATGTGGTGGCCACTTCTACGCCACAAGCCGCGGGACCACGCTCTCGACCAACCGCAGGAATCGTGAGTTGCGAGCCCCCGCAACCAAACTTTCCTGCAATATATCAAAGGCTTATGCCAAAACAGGCGCGATCCACGCGCCTTTTTCGTGTTGCAGAGCCTTCCCGAACACTCCCCAAAGATTCCAAAGACTTACGACCAGCCCCGAGTCCTCCGTGCAACACGGGTGCGACACGGGATGGGGCCGATGTTCCGCAAGCGTTCGCACCCCATGGCGCTTGCCCGCGCGGTGCCACTGCGGTTGGATAGGAGCAATTCCCCAAAAGGTCCGAATTGCCCATGCCGATCTACGAGTTTGCCAGCGAAGAAATACGCCCCCTCAGCAAGACCACGTTCGGGCAGGTCCAGCTGCAGGAGCGTCGCGATCTGCAGCGCCTGCTCCGGGCGAACATCGCCGTGGTCGCACCTGACACGCTGGTCATCGCGGAGGAGTTCGGGGACTGGGACGAGTCGCGCCGACGCATCGATCTTCTCGGCATTGACCGCGATGCGAACCTCGTGGTGATCGAGCTGAAGCGGACCGAGGACGGCGGCCACATGGAACTGCAGGCCATCCGCTACGCGTCGATGGTCTCCACCATGACCTTCGACCAGGCTGCCGATGTGTTCGCTCGCTATCTCACGCAGATCGGCAAGGCCGACACGGATGCGCGTGCCGAACTGCTCGACTTCCTCGGGTGGGACGAGCCCGACGAAGATGCCTTCGCGCAGGACGTGCGCATCGTCCTGGCCTCGGCCGAGTTCAGCCGCGAACTGACGACATCGGTCCTTTGGCTGATCGAACGCAGCATCGACATCCGTTGCGTGCGTCTCCAGCCCTACGGCCTTGATGGTCGTGTCCTTGTTGATGTCCAGCAGATCATCCCCCTTCCGGAGGTCGCGGAATACCAGGTCCGCGTCACTGAGAAGAAGCGCAAGGAGCGCGAGGCGCGCACGGACACGCGAGACTGGACCAGCTACGACGTCACCCTCGGCGGGCGCCAACTGACGGGCCTGCGGAAGCGACACGCGATCTATCAGGTGTTCCGCCACCTCGTGGAGAGCGGCATCGCACCGGAGGAGGTCGCGACGCATTGCGGCCCGCGCGCCAACCGGGCCCTCGTGTCAGTTGAGGGCGAGGTCAACGCAGAGGACTTCTTCCGCCTCGCGAAGGAGGCGCGGGAAAAGGAAGGACGTGGCTTTGACCCCACTCGATACTTCTGCAGCGAGGACGAGCTCATCCAATCCGGAGGCCGAACATATGCGTTCCTGAACCAGTGGGGCGGATCGGACTGGAAGCAGGCGATGGTAAATCTGCGCGACGCCTTCCCGGATCAGGGCGTTGTGTTCGAGCCCTCGGAATAGAGTTGGCCATGCAGTTCGAATGGAAGGTCGACCCCGCTGACATCGCTCGTGTCAAGAGTTTCGTCGATTCCCATGCCGCTAATCCTTTTGTGCGAGTGCGGGTGGCGAGAAACCTCGCTGCAGCCAAGCCAACCGTTGATCGCTCCGAGTTCTGGAAGCAGATGGTCGGCATGCGCATGACATCCGTTCAACGGTCTGGTCCTGACAGCGCTGTGGCAAGATTCCTTCGCACGATTCCGTTCCCCCTTTCGTATGAGGGTGTTGGCCGCGAAATCGACGGAGATGCGAGGCGCGATCTGATCTCGTCTACGCTCCGCGCCCATGGCGGTATCCGCTTTCGCGACAAGATCGCCGAAGACTTGTCCAAGAATCTCGACAAGCTGAACGCAGACCTGTGTTGGTCCACCACACTGAAAAAGGTGAATGCTCTTGGGTCCCCTTCCAAAGCAGGAGAGGAGCGCGAAGTCGCCCGCTTTCTCCAGAAATTGCTGCACGGCTTTGGTCCGAAGCAGTCGAGAAACCTGCTTCAATCGCTGGGATTGACCAGATACGAAATCCCCATCGATAGCCGCATAACGAAATGGCTGAACGACTTTGGCTTCCCCGTTACTTTGACAGCGACCGCGCTGGCAGACACCGGATACTACGAGTTCGTGCTCGATGGCATTCAGGCACTGTGCGCCGCGAGCGACGTCTTCCCCTGCGTCCTCGATGCAGCAATCTTCGCTTCTTTCGACGGTGACGCGTGGACGCAGGAGAACACCATCTACTGACCACTACGCCGCCGCCGTCGCGATCCCATCCAGCCGCGCAGCGACGCTGGTGACGCCGTTCCCGGCCGCCTCGACCGCGACGCCGATGGGGAAGCTTCCCGCAGCCGGGGTGGTGACTTCCTTCGCCATGTTGTCCCACGCCACGCGCGCCAAGGGTGAGGACCGCCGCGCTGACTTTTGGCAGCTGGAACACGCCGGTGGTGGAGAGCTCGACCGGGTCGCCCTCGGCCGAGGAATAGGCGGCGATGCCGAAGATGCTGCCCACGATCAGCGCGTCGCCCGAGGCGATGCCGCCTGCGGGCGTGGTGACACGGACGATATGGACGTTCTGGAGGTAGTTCTTCATCTCAGAGCCCTTTCGAGGATTGGATGCGGACGACCGAGATGCGCTCGGTCGCCCCTGCGATCTGCCGGTTAAGGTCCGCGAGCGCGGCGGCCATCTCGTCGTCGCTCGCGTAGGTGACGCGCTTGCCGTCGTATTCGGCGGTTCGGACGCCCCGGTAGCGCGCGGCCATCAGGGCGTCCCGCCAGGCGGTGAGTTGGGCGAGGTCGGCCACGCTCACGCGCCCGCATTCATGAACCAGCCCCGATGGTCGATGAAGCCCGCGCCGAAATCGAGGATCACCCGGATCTCCACGCCGTCCACGTCCCAGCCCGAGCGGCTCTCGACCTGCGGGCCCTCGGCGCCCGAGAGATAGGCGAACTCCAGCCCGTCGATCTCGCCGGGGTCGACGGTGACATACCAGCGGGTGGTGCTGGACAGGCGTGGCTCGATCACCAGCGACAGCGACCCGGAGAACGAGTTCACGTCGGCCGCCGTCGCGGGTGCGATGCTGGCCAGCCACTTCTCGGCGGTGGTCTCCAGCGCGGGCGGGACCAGCAGGTTGCAGGGCGTGACGCGGATCGTCCGGTCCTCAATGCCCTTCTGGGTCCTGAGCGCGAGCCGCGCGGCTGAGAGGGTCGCGTCGGAGATCGCCGCCCCGGTGCCCGCCTTGTTGCCATGGTCGGCATGGAACAGCGTCTTGCCGTCCGACATCGTCGGGCCGTTGCCGCTGCCCGCCTCGAGGAGGGTCACGAGGATCGGTGCTTCGGTCTCGGCCGCGGCCTGTCCCATGCGGCGGGCGAGGTCCGAGAAGGCGCCGAGGTCGTCGTTCACCAGCACCTGCGTTGTGATGCCGATCTTCCGCGCCCAGGTCTCGACCTTGTAGGCCTCCCGCGCCTCGGCCATTGTGCCGGCCTTGATCTCGCCGTGCTCGTTCAGCTTCTCCAGCAGTGGCGCCTCGCCCAGCATGGTCTTGTTCACCGCGCGGAAGTCCCGCGCCGTGGTCTGGCGGCCGAGGCGGCGGATGCCCGAGGGCGCGGCCTGGTAGGCGTCGCGCAGGACGCGGCCCACCGTGTCTCCAAGCATGATCGGGAAGTCGGATGTCGTGTGCAGGGCGCGCGTCACGAGGCTCGCGGGCGACAGCGCCATGGTGGACTCGCCGCGGAGCGTCAGCAGTTCCTTCGCCATGTCGACCGGGGTCGAATAGGCATAGCGCCGCGCAGGTTCGGAAAGCGCGTGGCGCGGGTTGATGCGGGCGTAGAGCGCCTCGCCCATCTGGCGGGCGCGCAGGGCGGGATCGTCCTGGCTCTCGCCCATCTCGACACGAACCTGTTCGGTGCGGATCGTGGGCGCGGATCGCTTCGCCAGCGCCTCGAAGGCCGCACGGCGGGCGGTGTCGGGATCGGCGCCGCCGTCGATCTGGCCGTCGATCCAGGACTGGTCAAGCCCGGCGACGCGGGCGATGGAGCGAATCTCGGCATTGGCTTCGGCGCGGGTCTCGGTGGTGGGCGCCGTGTCGGCGGCCTCTCGGGTGGTCGTCTCGGTCATCTCTATCTCCATGCGAATGTGGTCGCCTGGGTCGGCGAGCGTCGGCACCAGGGAAATCTCGTGGGGTGTCCAGTGCACGGCAGTCAGCACGCGCGCGCCGTTCTCGGTGGTCTCGGCCCAGTCCTCGACCGAGTAGCCGACCGAGACATGTCGGAGGATGCCCGCCAGCACGTCCTGCCAGACCGGATCCACCTCTGGGCGTGCCGAGAACTGGATGAGCGCCGTGCCGCGCTTGCCATCGACGGCGGCGTTGCGAACCGAGTCCAGCACGTCGCGGACGGCGGTCTGGCGATGCGCGTCCAGCACGCTGGCACCTTCGAGGCGCGACAGGTCGATGGCTTCGGGCGCGAGGCTGAGCCGCTCGATGTATTGGCCCGCCATGTCGCGGCGGCGCACCGGGGCGCCGGTGGACCACACCACCTCGACAGTGCGGGCCTCCGGATCGGCGGTCGCGGGCGCTAGCGTCGCGCGGCGGGTCAGAAGGCAAACGTTGTCATTCCCGACGTTTGAGCGCGTCGGTGCCGGGGTGGTCGCTGTGTCAGCCATCGGCGCTCTCCTTCTGCTGCGCCGCCGTCGTCTGACCTAAGGCGAGCCCAAGCCCCTCCGCATGCTCGCGGTCGGCGGCGATCTCGGCGTCCACCTGCTCGGCGTCGTAGCCGCGCTCGGCGATCGCCTGGGACCGGCTCTTGAGCCCCGCTCCGATCGCCATGATCTCCGCCTGCACGTCCTTCATCGGATCGACGTAGTCGAACTTCGGCGGCAGCCATTCGCAGCCGAGATAGGCATCCGGGTTCCGGTCGAAGTCCCGCGCAGGCAGCTCGCCGGTCAGCACCGCCAGCCGCACGAACCGCTCCCAGACCGGACGGCAGAACAGGTGGACGACCACGTTGTGCTGCAGCTGCTCGACCCGGCGGCGGAACTCGATGAGCCCGGCGCGGATCGAGGAATAGGTGACGCCCTCCAGATCGCCCGAGAGCAGCTCGTAGGGCAGGCCGAGCCCCGCCGCCACGGCGCGGAGATGGTTCTTCACGAAGGGCGCGTAGGCGTTATTCTCGGTCGGGTTGGAGAAACGGATGTCGGTGCCGGGCGGCAACGGGATCAGGCTGCCGGGTTCCATGCCCATGGTCAGCGCGCCGCCGGTGTTGGTGCCCGACAGCCCGCCCGCCGTGCCGTCGGGATCGGTGATGAAGCCGGTGAACAACGCCGCGACCTTGGCCTTCACCAGCGCGGCGTCCTCGAACTGGTCGAGCTCGTGCAGCCGCAGCAGCACCGGCGCGAGCCAGGTGATCCCGCGCAGCTGGCCCGCAGCGAGCGGCTTGAACAGGTGCAGGCAATCGGCGGCGGGGACGCGGAGCGGGTCCGTGCGGAGAGACCCGAGAGGGTCGCCCTGGCGGGAGGACAAGACCCGGTAGGCGACCCGGCGACCGGCGGCATCGAATTCGATGCCCGCGCGGATCCGCGCCCCGCCGCCGATCTCGCGGTGCAGGTCCATGGGAACCTGGTCGCGATCCAGAAGCTCGAGGTGGAGGGGGATGGTGCTGGCGTCGCTCGCCACGCGCAGCCGGGCGAAACTCTCGCCGCTCTCGACCATTGCGCGCAAGGCTATGGCCTGCAGCCCGTAGAAATCCGCGAGCCCGTCCGGGGCGGCGTGATCGGTCAAGCGCAGCCAGAGCGCTTGCAGCCGTTCGCGCACGGCGCGGTCGGGATGGGTGGACTGCGGCTTGATCCCGGCGCCGACGACATTGCTGACCAGGCTGTCGACCGCCGCCGCGACCCACGGGTTGTTCCGCGCATACCACCCAGCCCTCCGCGCCGCCGTGGTTGCCCCCGAGAGGATCGCCGCGTTCAGCCCGTCGACTGTCCGCGCCCCCTCCCAACGCCGCCCGCCACCCGCAGCGTCGAAGCCGCGAGCGCGCGCGAGGCCGAGAAGGCGATGGAGGAAGGTCCGCATGGGCGACAGAATCGCCCGAAACGTATCCTCAAGCTATTGGGAATGTTTGGGAAGTGCCTTCTTGCTACGAGCATCCCTGCCACCGTTCTCCAACTGAGGAACCGATGCAAGTGCCTGCGTGCAAATGTGATAGTCTCGGATCTCATTTAGTGGGTTGGGAGGTCATTGCAGAATAATGGTGTAGCATGCGAAGCCACGGTCCGGTCAAAGTCTCTCTACCAAGGTGCCCCAGAAGGCGAAAAAGTCTCGGTGAGTAAATTGATTGACGAAGAAAAACGGAAAGAAGCTGCAACTTCTCTGCTGAAGGAGATGGAAGCCACGGCCGCACGCATGCGCGCGCTGATTGTCACGATGCCTGCGCATGACCTGCTCGGCTATATTTATGCTAAGTACATGATGAAGGCGATGGCAGTCCAAAGCGCCGCCGAAGAGAACGGTGCAGCGGAGGGCCACGACGACCTCATCGGCGATAATCAGTTCTTGCTGGAGTACGTGCATGCCGTGCTGGCGTCGGACGTCGCCCCGGAGGACGTGTCCTTTGACGAAGCCCAATGCACTGAGCTCTTTGAGCTGAGCCGTCAACTGCGAGAGCAGGCCATGTTTTTCGCCATGGCTTCATCAGCGGACAAGAAGACCGGAGTGTTCGGCCCAGATACCGCTGATATTGAGTTCCGCGCTAAATCGAATTGGGTTCTCTTGCGCGGGAACCGCTACCAGGTCTTGGAGGGAGAGTTCTATAGATACGTTCTAGCACCTCACAATGATATGCTGACTGAAGTATACGGTATTGGTGCAGCCGACATCGCGGCAGGATTCCAGGCAATGGCAGACTCCGCGCGTTCCGGCCATGCCGATGCCATTACGGACATGAAGAGGCACTTTGATGCGGTGCAGGCTTTTGCGGCATCATTTGATGGGCCTGAAGAAAAAGCTATGGAGGCCTGGCTTGCGGCAAATGCGGAACAGGCGCAGGCCACAAGGCGGGCGATGGATGATATGTTTCGAGGTGGCATTGCCAACGTGAGCCGTCACACGATGCTGCCGCCGGCGCTGTTAGCGGACTTGGCGTTTCGGCGTGGAGAAGAAACAGATTTCTTCGCTCCGGGTGATTATGCGGGAACGCCTTACCGGACACTGCCTGCTCGGAAGAAACCACTAATTCAGCTAGGGGAAGACTATTACGCCATCGACCCGTGCTTTGCTCGCGACGCTGGGTATCGCGCGCTTCTCTTCAATCTTCTGAAGCGGAGGCCGGATTACGCGAAGACCTTCAAGGATCGGCAGAAAACGATGAGCGAAGCTGCGTTTGCCAATATTCTCTCAAGCCAACTTCCGAACGCAGCGCTTTTCCAAGAAGTCTACTATAGGGACCCAGCCACCAAGCAGTGGGCCGAAAATGATACTCTCATCCTCATAGATGACGTATTGTTTCTTGTTGAGGCCAAGGCTGGCGCCGCTGCCACAATCGCGTCGCCAGCGCTTGATTTCGCACGCCATGCGCAGTCGGTGCAGGATCTAGTGATCAAGGCCTACAAGCAGTGTGAACGGTTCTTCAACTATCTTAACTCGGCTGACGAAGTGCCGCTCTATCGCTTGGCTGACGGAAAACATGAAGAATGCGGCCGTCTCCGCCGCTCCGATTACCGCGTGATGGTGCCGATTGGGCTAACGGTCGAGTCGTTCTCACCATTTTCCACATACTGCAAGGAACTCGCAGAGATTAAGCCGCTCCTTGGAAAGCACCCCTTCGTTTCACTATCCATTGATGACCTATTTGTCCTCAAGCGATTTTTGCCGACCCCCGGCGAGTTTGCTCACTACATGGAGGTGCGACAGGCCGTGGCGGGGATGCGGCGGGCTCATCTGTTTGACGAGTTCGACCATCTCGGCGCGTACCTGAAGAAGAACCGCTTCGATCTGGACATTGCCGATCAGCTGCGTGGCGGCAACGCGACCATGGTCATCTGGGACGGCATGAGCGATATCGTCGACAGGTGCTTCGAAGGTGAAGACTGGGAAAGCAGTCCATTTCCGACGCAGGCATTCCCGGACGAGGTGCTGAGGCTGCTCGGGGCGCTCAACGCCACCCGAGCGCGTGGGTGGCTTTCAGCGGAGAGCCGCATCCGCAACCTTGGAGAGGAAGGCCGGAGTAATCTGGCCAAGATGCTGTCCGACCTTCGCCAAACCTTGAGCCTGCATCCGACTCGTTACTTTATGCTATCCGGGGATGATGAGCCGCTCTTCATCTGGCTTCAGCGGCACGACCAAGAAATTGATTGGGCTGGGGTGAACGACAAGGCCAGTGCGGCCGCCTTGGTCGCCAAAGTGCCTGACGTCATCGGCGTCTTGGTGGAAGTTAACTCGGATGGAGCATTCCGCGCGGCTCGGCCTTTCCCGGTCCGCATACCAACGACCAGAACATCAGCAAACGATCACATTTACGAAGACGCGACGCGAATGTCCCAACGTACGCGGGTCTTGAATTCGAACCAGCCAAATAAACCTGTCCCAGCTACCAAGGCCAGAAAGCTGGGGCGGAACGATCCGTGCCCCTGCGGCAGTGGTCTAAAATACAAGAAGTGTCATGGCCGTTGATCTACGCCATCCACGTTGAGCGGATCACCCAATTCGACTTGCTCAACGAAGTCATCGCCGGGCCGACCCCCTCCACCTCCTCGTTCAGCCTGAGCCCCATGCTGATCAGGCCGTGCAGCGCGGCGTGGGCGTAGACGAAGGTGTCGAGCGCCTCGTTGCGTTCGCCGTCGCGCTTGGGCTGCCATGAGCGGATGGGACGGCCGCGCTCCAAGCGGGTGACGACGCGCTCGGCGGTCAGCTGGCGGAAGTAGTCGACGTCGAGGCGGCGGGGGAAGTTGATCGCGCCGGGGCCGGGTTCGGTGAGGCGCAGGCGGGCGTAACCTGAAGGTCGTCAGTTCAGATATCCAACCCCCGCAAGGGTCGTTACACGCGGCCCCTGCAAAGGGCAGGGTCGTTCCAATGTCGTCGCGATGGCAGACAGACCGCACACCCTTGTCGGGCTACAGCGGCCAGAAGCGCGGTACAAGCACGACGAGCAGACCCAAGGTAACCAAGGTTAGTGGACCGCCGGCACGGATGAAATCCACGAAACGGTAGCGGCCGGGGCCGTAGACAATCAACAAGGCGGGTTCCAGTGGCGCCACAAAGGACAACGACGCCGACAACGTGACCAGCACCACTGCAGGGCGTGGGTCGATCTGCATCAGGTCGGCCGACGCCACCGCCACCGGGAGCATCGTGATTGCGGCGGCGGCGTTCGACATCGGCTGCGTCAAAAGCACGGTCAGCAGGCCGAGAACGAACAGACCAGCGGGCACGCCGAACGGAACCGAGACGCGCAAGATCGCCACGGCAAGGAAATCGGCGGCTCCGGTCTGGTACATCGCCAGCCCGAATGCCGTCATGCCTGCGACCGTCACCAGAAGGCGCCAGTCGATCATGCGATAGGCTTCGTGAAGCGGCGTGATGCCGAAGACACCGAGAATGGCGACCACACCCAACAAGCCTATGGGCAGCGGCACAAGCCCCGCGACCGCGCAGCCGACCGCCGCCGTCAACAGCCCGAGTGCGGCCAGTCCGGCCGGTTTCGACGGCGGCAGCGGGTCGACTTCGGCAAGCCCGCGAAGATCGGGGTTGCCTTTCAGCGATTCGAGATCGTCGGTAGCACCCTGCAACAGCAGAACGTCGCCCACCCGCAGGGTCATGTTGTCGAGACGGGTGGCAAACGGGCTGCCGGCCCGGTGCAGGCCCAGGACCTTCAACCGCCGCCGTCTGAAAAACGCCGTGCCGCCCAGCCGGCGGCCGACCAGTAGCGACTGTGGAAGCACCACGGCCTCGGCCAGTCCGACCAGGTCGGATCGCGCCGTATCGGCCGCGGTTTCGCCTTCGGGAACCAATGCGAAACGCTTGTCCTGCCGTAGCCGCAACAATGCGTCGAGGCCCCCCGTCACGATCATTCGGTCGCCGGGCAACACGATGCGCAACGGGTTGGCCGACAAGCGCGTTCCCTGCCTCAGGATCGCAAGTGGCTCTATTGCCGCCCGTTCAAGTTCCAACCCGGCCACATCCAAACCGGCCACGGATGACCCGGGGGCGATTTCGATTTCGGTGAGGTAGTCCGTTACGCCGTAATCCGCGACAAGATCCGGCGGGCGTCGATCGGGAACCAGCAAGCGGCCCGGTCCGATCATGAAAAGCAGACCGGCCACAGCCAGGATGGCCCCTATGGCCGTGAACTCGAAAAACGCGAAGGGCGCCATGCCAAGCGCGGTTACCATGCCGCTTGCCGACAGGTTGGTCGATGTCCCGATCAGGGTCATCGTGCCCCCCATCATCGACGCGAAGGCCATCGGCATCAGCAAGCGCCCGGCGCCCAGACCCGCCCGCCGTGCATAGCTCAGAACGACCGGCGTCAGCACCGAGGCCGTGCTGGTATTGCTGAACACCGTGGATAAGCCCACCGAAACAGCCATGACCAGACCAAGCCCGGCGCGTTCACTGCCGCGGCTGCCTGCCAGCATCGCTACCGCAATGGACTCGGTCAGTCCCGCGCGCGCGATCGTTCCCGCGATGACGAAGATCGCGGCCAGGGCGACGACGACATCGCTTGCAAATCCCGAAAACGCCTGTTCGGGCGACAGGATACCGGCCGCCACCATGACGACGATCATCAGAACGGCGACCAGGTCGATCGAAAGAACTTCGCTAGCGATCAGTATCACGGCGCATAACAGCACCCCGAGGACGATGGCGATTTCCAGTGTCATGATGGTGCCTTTCCGAGCAGCCGGGCCGCCGGCGATGCACGCGGTACACGCGCCATGTGCCAGCTTTGCACGGGCTTTGTGCCACCGGTCTGACCTGGGTCAATTCGGTCGACCGGCGAAAGGGCATGCTGTCTCTGGCAGCAAGCGCAGGAGTTGCACGATGAGCTTATCCGACGAACTCGTTCTCGACCTCGCCCAGATGCGCCGTTCCGATGTCGGTATCGTTGGAGGCAAGAACGCGTCGCTGGGCGAAATGATCGCGGCCCTTGGCCCGAAGGGCATAAGGGTGCCGCCCGGTTTCGCCACGACGGCGGGCGCGTTCCGCACCTATCTGGCGGAAAACGGCTTGCCCGATGCCATCGCCCGTGAACTGGCCGCGCTGGATAGTGGCAAGGACAGCCTTCAAACCGTGGGTCGAAAGATCCGCGGCTTGATTCTCGATGGTGACTGGCCAGTGGCCTTGGCGGATGCGATCCGGAACCGCTATCGCGCGCTTGGGCGGGACGCCGGAGAGGCAGAACCGCTGGTCGCCGTCCGGTCCAGCGCCACGGCCGAAGACCTGCCCGAGGCCAGTTTCGCCGGGCAACAGGAAACGTTCTTGGACGTGAAGGGCGAAGACGCCCTGCTTGCAGCCTGCAAGAGGTGTTTCGCCTCGCTCTATACCGACCGGGCGATCGCCTACCGCCAGGTGCAGGGGTTCGCGCATGATCAGGTCGCGCTGTCGATCGGCGTCCAGCGCATGGTGCGCGCCGAAACCGGCGGGTCCGGCGTGATGTTTTCCATCGACACCGAAAGCGGGTTTGCCGATGTCGTTCTGATCAACGCCGCCTGGGGTTTGGGCGAAAACGTCGTGCAGGGCGCGGTCGATCCGGACGAATACCAGGTCTACAAGCCGTTCCTGTCGCGGCCCGGAATCGAGCCGATCGTGGAAAAACGCCTGGGCGCAAAGTCGATCAAGATGATCCAGAACCGCGATGGCAGTCCGCGCAACGTCCCGACGTCCAAGGCCGAACGTGCGGCCTTCGTTCTCAGCGATGCCGAGATCCTCGATCTCGCGCGGCAGGCCCGGATCATCGAGGATCACTACGGCGTGCCGATGGATATGGAATGGGCGCGCGATGGTGCTGGCGGTGCGCTTTACATCGTGCAGGCGCGGCCCGAGACCGTCCAGGCACGCGCCGATACGGGCCGGCTCAAGACCTATGCCGTCGAGTCGCCGGGCAAGACCCTGGTCAGTGGTCTCAGCATCGGCAACGCGGCGGTCGGCGGCAGGGTGTCGATCATCGAGAGCCCCGCCGATATCGATCGTTTCGTCGACGGTTCGGTGCTGGTCACCGGGACCACCAATCCCGATTGGGTACCGATCATGAAGCGCGCGGCAGCCATTGTCACCGACCACGGCGGACGCACATCGCATGCCGCTATCGTCAGCCGCGAACTGGGGCTGCCGGCGATCGTCGGTTGCGGCGACGCCACCCATGTTCTGCATGATGGCCAGGATGTCACCGTGTCCTGCGCGGGCGGCGAAGTGGGTGTTGTGACCGATGGCATTTCCGACATCACGGTGACCGAAGACGCGTTGGACAGCCTGCCCGAAACCCGGACACAGGTGATGCTGAACCTCGCCAACCCCAGTGCGGCGTTGCGCTGGTGGCGCCTGCCATTGGCGGGTGTCGGCTTGGCGCGGATGGAATTCGTGGTCAGCAATGCGGTCAAGGTTCACCCGATGGCTCTGGCGCATCCCGAACGCGTCACCGACGCCGAAACACGGGAACGGATCGTGGCGCTGACCGCGCAATCCGACAGCCCCGAGGCCTATTTCGTCGAACATCTGGCGCGCGGTCTGTCGCGGATCGCGGCACTGTGTTACCCGCGGCCGGTCATCATCCGGATGAGCGATTTCAAGACCAACGAATATGCCAGCCTTCTGGGCGGCGAGGATTTCGAGCCGCCCGAGGAAAACCCGATGATCGGATTCCGCGGCGCCTCTCGCTACTACTCCGACCGCTACCGCGACGGGTTCGCGCTGGAATGTCGCGCGATCAGACGCCTGCGCGAAACGCTGGGCTTCGACAATGTCGTCGTCATGATCCCGTTCTGCCGCACCCCCGAGGAAGCAGACCGCGTTCTGGCGGTCATGGCCGAGCATGGCCTGACGCGCGGGCAGGACGGGCTGCAGGTCTACATGATGTGCGAGATCCCGACAAACGTCGTCCGGGCCGAGGATTTCGCCTCGCGCTTCGATGGGTTTTCGATCGGATCGAACGATCTGACGCAGTTGACCTTGGGGATCGACCGGGATTCCGATGCCCTGGCCGATCTGTTTCGCGAAGATGACCCGGCGGTCTTGTGGATGATCGAAACGGTGATCGCCAAGGCGCACGCGGCGGGCTGCAAGGTAGGGTTCTGCGGACAGGCCCCCAGCAACGATCCGGCCTATGCTCAGCGCTTGGTGGATTTCGGGATCGACAGCGTTTCGGTCACACCCGACAGCTTTGTCTCTGTCCTGCGCAACGTCGCGCAGGCCGAGCGGCGCCGGCACGATTGAAGCGCCCCGCGCAGTCGGAACGAAGCCAAAGGGATTCTGCCGGAAAGGAGCGACATGGCATCGAGGATCGCGATTTTCGTCGACCGGGCCGATGCCGGGCGCCAACTGGCGGCCGCGCTTCCGGCGCTGAGCCGGGAAGACACCGTGGTCACGGCCTTGCCACGAGGCGGGGTGCCGGTCGCGGCCGAAATCTGCGCCGCCCGGGCGTTGCCGCTCGATCTTGTTCTGGTCCGCAAGATCGGCGCGCCCGGTCAGCCGGAACTGGCGATCGGCGCCGTGGCCGACGGCGACGATCCCGTCTTCACGATCAACCGCGACGTTGCGCGTGCCTTCGGCCTGTCGCCGCAACAGGCTGAGGACCGGGGGCGACGCCTCTTGCCCGAGATAGAACGACGCCGCGCGCTCTACCTCGCCAACCGGCGTCCATTGGATGTGACCGGCAAGACCGTGGTCGTCGTCGACGACGGCGTCGCTACCGGCGCCACGCTGATCGCGGCGATCAAGGCGCTGCGCGCGCGGAATCCCGAACGCATCCTTGTCGCGATGCCGGTCGGGCCGCGTGATCTGCATCGGCAATTGCAGGGTCTGGCCGACGAGGTGATCTGCCTTCGCGATCTTTCGGGGATCGGTTCGGTCGGCGGGGCCTATCGCCGCTTCGATCAGGTCGATGACGACACGGTGCGCGGAATTCTGACCCGTTTCCAGCCCGCCGGTTCGGAAGGTGGGGATAGCGATTGATGCGGCGCATCACCCAGTGGCGAAGCGGTGTGCCACAAAGACGGGACCCCGCCGCGCATGCGCGGGCAGCGGCTATTCCTTGACATAGGGTTTGCCATCTGCCGCCGGGGCGCGCGCGCGACCCACCAGCCCGGCCACGACGATGATCGTTGCGATGTAAGGCGCCATCGCCAGGAATTCGGACGGGATCGGGGTTTGCAAGAGCGCCAGTTTCTGCTGCAACGAATCCGCGAAGCCAAAGACCAGCGCGGCCGACAATGCGCCGACCGGGTGCCAGCGACCAAAGATCATCGCGGCAAGCCCGATGAAGCCGCGCCCGCCGGTCATGCCCTCGTCGAACCGCCCGACCGATCCCAGCGTGAACCAGGCGCCGCCGAACCCGGCCACCATGCCCGCCACCGTGACGTTGACATAGCGCGTGCGGTAGACGTCGATCCCCAGCGTGTCGGCGGCCCGGGGGTGTTCGCCGACGGCGCGGGCACGCAGGCCCATGCGGGTATGGAACAGGTAATACGTGGCCACGCCCGCCATGATCAGCGCGCCATAGACAAAGATGTTCTGGTGAAACAGCATCGGCCCGACAACCGGGATGTCCCCAAGAACGGGCACCTTGATCGCGCGGAAGACCGGCGCGTTGTTCAGGTCGCGGTGCAGCTGGAAGACCTGGCTGCTGACATAGCTTGTCAGGCCCAGCACGAACAGGTTGATGACCACCCCGGCGATGATCTGGTCCATCCGGTAGGTCACCACCAGCGCGGCCAGGATGAAGCCGAAGGCGCCGCCAACCGCCACCGCCGCCACCAGCCCGGGCACGCCGCCCAGCACCGATCCGACCAGCGCACCGGTGAAGGCTCCGGCCAGCAACATGCCTTCGATGCCGATATTGACCACGGCCACCCGTTCCGACAGGACCCCCGCCAGCCCGCCCAACGCGATGGGCACCGCGCGCACCATCGTTGCCTGCAGCATGCCGGTCAGCGAAAACGCCTTGCCCGCGGTGGCCCAGACCAGGAAGGCCGCGACCGCGACGGCCAGACCGATGCCCAGCGACAGGGAGCGCCACCGCGCGCCGCCGCGCAGGAACTGACGCGCGCCCAGAAATGCGAGAAGCGCCGCCGCCGCATAGACGAAAGGCCCGCCCGGTACGACAAGGTCGCCGATGGCCCAGGTGTCCGTCGGTCGGGACAGCCGGAAGGTGGCCAGCTGACCCGGTCCGGGCACCAGGAAGAACGCCACGAAGACGGCCAGTGCCAGCAGGATGACGCCGGTCACACGGGTATGGGCGGCCTTGTCGCGCGCGCTTCTCATGGCGCCGGCCCCCCGGGCTTGCGGCGTTCGAAGCCGATCGGGAACAGCGCGCGGACAAGCAACGGCGCGGCGATGAAGACGATGATCAGCGCCTGGATGATGCCGATCAGGTCGATACTGACCCCGGCATCGACCTGCATCTGGCGCCCTCCGGCCTCGAGCGCGCCGAACAGCAATCCGGCGAACAGCACGCCCACGGGGTGGGACCTGCCCAACAGAGCAACCGCGATGGCGTCGAACCCTATCCCGGCGGAAAAGCCCGGCGTGGCGCGATCAAGCACGCCCAGCACCTGGTTTGCGCCGGCCAGTCCCGCCAGCGCGCCGGCAAACCCCATCGCCAGGATGATGGTGAGGCTGGCGTTCATCCCGGCGAACCGTGCGGCGACGGGGTTTTCGCCGGCGGCGCGGAACTCGAACCCGATCTTGCTGCGGAACAGAACCCAATAGGCCAGCGCGACCATCAGCAGGACCACGAAGATGCCGGCATGGACCCGCAGGTTCGGGTCGATGAAGCTCAGCAACCGCGGCAGCTCGGCTGCGTCCGGAACGGATTTGGAGATCGGATCGTCGCGGCCTTCCTTTTGAATGAAGGGGGTGCGCAGGAGGTAGTCGAGCAGCCGGTACGAAATCAGGTTCAGCATGATCGTCGAGATCACCTCGTGCGCGCCGGTCGCGGCCCGCAGCCAGCCGGCGATACTGGCGTAAAGCGCACCGGCCAGCGCACCGGCCAGCAGCGACGCGGGCAGGGCGATGATCGCGGGCGTCCCGGTCAGGCTGAAGCCCGCGACCACCGCCGCAAGACCGCCCATCACGACCTGGCCTTCGGCGCCGATGTTGAACAGGCCTGCGCGAAACCCCAATGCCAGCCCGAGCCCCGCCAGCACCAGAGGCGCCGCCGCGGTCAGGGTCTCCGAAACCGCGTGCAACGATCCCACCGAACCACGCAGCAACGCGAGGAACGACCGCCCGATCGTGCCGGGATCGACCCCCGTGGCCAGCATGATCAACGCGCCGAGGATCAGGGCGGCGGCCACCGAAAACAGCGGCACGATGACCAGGTCCTCGACGGTGGCGCGTCCCTGCAGCCGATCGGTCAGAGTCGTGGTCGCGCTCATGCCGCCGCTCCCGCCATGGCCAGTCCGATCTCGCCTTTGTCCACGGCGCGTTCATGTGGATGAAACTCGGCCACGATCCGGCCCTTGAACATCACCAGGATGCGGTCGGACACCGCCATGATCTCGTCCAGTTCCGAGGACACGATCAGCACCGCGTCACCCTCGTCGCGGGCCGCCATGAGCCGTTCGTGGATATAGGCGATCGATCCGACATCCAGCCCGCGCGTCGGTTGCCCGGCAATCACCATCCGCGTGTCGCGCGACAATTCTCGGGCGACCACCAACTTCTGCTGATTGCCACCGGACAGGTGATTGGCGGCGGTATGCACCGACGGCGTGCGCACGTCATAGGCCTGCGCGACGGTCTCGGCCTCGGCGATGACCTTGTTCCAGTCGATCGCCGCCCCGCGCGAGAAACGATCGTCGTAGTAGGTGTCGAGTACCATGTTCTCGGCCACGGTGAAGCTGCCCACCAGTCCGGCGCGCTGGCGATCTTCGGGGATATGCGCAATTCCCATGCGGTGCCGGGCGCGCGGCGAGGCGCGGGTGATGTCGCGACCGTCAAAGCGCACAGTGCCGCCGACCGTGGGGCGCAGGCCCGCCAACGCCTCGATCAGCGCGGACTGACCATTGCCCTGAACACCCGCGATACCCATCACTTCGCCGCTGCGCACCTGCAGCGATACGCCGTCGACCACAACCGCGTCGTCGCGGATCACAACAAGATCGGTGACGTCCAGCACCACGTCGCCCGGTGCGAAGGCACCGCGCGGCACATCGAACGCGACGGGCCGGCCGACCATCATCTCGGCCAGTTTGGCCGGGGTCAGGTCGCGCGGGACGCCTTCGCCGGCGATCTCGCCGCGACGGATCACGCTGATCCGGTCCGCGATGTCCAGGATTTCGTTCAGTTTGTGGGTGATGAAGACGATGGCTTTTCCGGCGTCGCGCAGCGACCGCACGATCTGAAAGAACTCGTCGACCTCCTGCGGGGTCAGCACGGCGGTCGGTTCGTCCAGGATCAGCACGTCGGCCGAACGGAACAGCACCTTGAGGATTTCGACGCGCTGCTGCACACCGACCGGCAGGTCCTCGATGCGGGCATCGGGGTCGACGGCCAGCCCGTGTTCCTGGCTCAGTCGTCGGACCTCGGCGCGCGCGGTCGCCAAGTCGAGATGGTCCAGCCGTCCGGTCGGTTCGATCCCCAGCACGACGTTTTCGGCAACGGTAAAGACCGGTATCAGCATGAAATGCTGGTGAACCATGCCGATGCCTGCGCGGATCGCATCGCCGGGCCCGGCGAATTGCACTGGCGCACCGTCGATCACGATCTCACCCGAAGTCGGACTGTAGAGACCGCAAAGCACGTTCATCAGTGTCGATTTCCCGGCGCCGTTCTCGCCCAGAAGACCCAGCACCTCGCCCGGGCGGATGGTCAGGTCGACATCCTTGTTCGCGACGACCGGTCCGAACCGCTTGGTGATGCTGCGCAGCGCGACTTGCATGGCCGTCGCCTACTCGGATACTGGGATGCTGCCGTCCACGATTGCCTGGCGAAGTGCGTCGAGTTCGGTCTTCAGCATCTCCGGGACAAGCGAGTCCATGTCGTGGAACGGTGCCAGGCCGACACCGCCGTTTTCCAGCGTGCCAACCAGAACCCCGCCGGCGAACGTTCCCTGCATCGCCATCTCGATCACGTTGTAGACGGTGGCATCCATGCGCTTGGTCACCGAGGTCAGGTAGACATGGCCGCGCTGAGGGTCGGTCAGGTACAGGTCGGCATCCACGCCGATGATCTTGAGCCGGTCGGTGCCAAGCTCGTCCGCCAATGCCGCCGATCCCAGTCCAACCGGGCCGGCCACGGGCAGAACGATATCGGCCCCTTCGTCAAACAGGTTCTGGGCAAAGGCCCGGCCATCGTCGAGATTGTCGAAATTGTTGGTGAACAGACCTTCGCGGCTGTCCAGGTCCCAACCCAGAACGGTCACGCTGTCGCCTTTTACGGCGTTCCAGTAATTGGCGCCGCGCACGAAGCCATCCATGAAGATCGTGACCGGCGGGATGTTGATGCCGCCGAATGTGCCGAGGATCTTGGTCTTGGTCATGCCCGCGGCCAGGTAGCCGGCCAGGAATGCCGCCTGGTCGGTGGCATAAACCTGTCCCAGGACGTTGGGAATGACCGGGTCGTAGGCGAAGTCGACGATCGAGAATTTCTGGTCGGGATTGCTGCGCGCGGCCTTGGCCGTGGCGTCGCCCAACAGGAAACCGACCGTGATGATGATGTCGCAGTCGCCTTCGATCAGCGAATTGATGTTGGCCTCGTAGTCCGTCTCGGCCTGACTTTCGAGGAACCGGCCGTCGATGCCGAAGGCCGCCGTGGCATCTTCGACGCCTTTCCATGCCGTTTGATTGAAGCTGTTGTCGTCGATGCCGCCGGTATCGGTGACCTGGCAGGCTGTAAAGGCCTGTGCCATGCCCCCCGTCGCAACGAAGGCTGCCAGAGCAGCCGCGGCAAGACGCGATCCTGGAAACAGGTACCGCATGGTTCTCCCCCCCTTTTTGTAGAACACTGTGCGCGATGATACGGCCGGACCTGCGGCAACGATTGACGCCGCGCAGGCCGTGCGGCGTTTCGGTCAGAGCTTTTTCAGCGTCGCCGACAGGCGCAGAACGGCGGCAAGGATCGCGCGTGAAAGCACAGGGGCGCGCCCGACGCCGATCGCCAGGTCGTTGTCCCGCACATCGCTTTGCCGCAGCGTGCAGCGCCAGTGGCCGTCCTTGTCGTTCGCCCGGCCGTGGATGCCGATTGTCCAATCGGGGTAGGCCCGGTCGACGACCAGTATGGCGCCATCGGTCGTGTCCAGATGCTGCGGCTCGGGCAGGGTGTTGCTGGATCCGTCGGGCAGCGCATAGACCAGCGCGTGATGCACACCATCGTAATCCGCGTCGCTCAGCGCATCGCGGCCTTCCAGCGTGTCGATCAGCAGCTGCAATTCGGTGTCTTTCATCGGAGCCTCCCTGGGCCTAGGTCGGTGGTTTCAGATCTCGACCAGCCCGACCACGTAGTTCTTGCCATAGCTCTGCGCGCAACGCGGGCAGGTGGTGTAGAACAGAAAGACGCGCTTGGCCTCGTGACCGTCGACCGTGGCCGCGACCTCCATGTCGTGCACCCAGTCCCGGGCCTTGCGATACGGTCCTTCGAAAACGCGTGTCAGAAACGTGCCGCTCAGCGTCACCATCTCTTCGTCGGGCACCGGACCGGTGACGGCGAAGTAATGCTCGGCTTCGGTGCCGGACAGATCGCGGCTGAGAACGAGATAGCCTTCGTCGGGCTGTGCGCCCGCTTCTTCGATACGGGTCTGCACCCGGGTAAAGACCCGTCCCATGTCCAGCGGCACATGCATAAGGCCATGCGTTGTCGCCCGCACGAACGGCTTTTCCCTGAAATGCAGGTGCCGCCCGTCCCATCCTTGCGGATCGAACCGGGGACAGCACCCCGTCGGATTGTCGGACATGTTCATCGGCGGCAGTACGTTGATATCCATCCCGAATGTCCTTTCCTGCCGATCCAGGCCCCAATCAGGATCTGTCCGGCGCCTGCCCCTTGGTGAAAAGCGCCAGGCTCATCTCGACCAGCTTGCCGGTTTCGGCCTGGTATTGTTCGAGCGCCGTTTCGATGAAGCGGCTTTGAATCCGCTGCATTTCTTCCATGTCGCGGCAATGCAGGATTTCGTGCTGTGTCTTGACGTCTTCCTTGATGCGATCGGCGATGAAGCCGGCCACTTCGGCGCTCATGTCGCCAAGGCTCTCCAGCCAGGCGGCATGCACCCCCATCATCGTTCCGAACCCGGCGTTTTGGAGATCTGCAAAAGCACCCGGCGAACCGGCGCTCGGGGCCTTGTCTTCGCGACTTTGCTTGCTGGTCATGGCGTCCTCCATCTTGGCGTGATGCGCTATTCTGGCAGGACTTCGGTCGTGCCTCTTGATGCGGATCAATCCCAGTCCGACCACCGAGGTGCTAGCTTGGCTCTGAACCGTCAGGAGCCATGGCGTGACCTCAAAAACCGCTCGCGGGCTGACTGAACACGACGTTGCCGAACTACGGTCGCGTTTCGGTTGGAACGAATTGCCACGGACGCGTGTCGCCGGACCGTTCGCCATTTTCCTTCGGCAGTTTTCCAGTTTCCTGATCGCGATCCTGGTCGGGGCGGCGTGTGTCGCTCTGTTGCTGGGGGAAAGGATCGACGCTCTGGCGATCGGGCTGGTCATCGCCTTGAACGCGGTTCTCGGGTTCGTGCAGGAATGGCGCGCCGAAACGGCCCTCGCCGCCTTGCGCGGACTGCTGGCGCCGCGTGCCACGGTCGTGCGCGACGGAACCGAATCCGTGATTCCCGCCCGCGAACTCGTGCCCGGAGACGTCATCGTCCTGCGCACGGGCGACAGTGTTCCTGCCGATGCGCAACTGCTGGAAAGCGTCGGTCTGCGGGTCGACGAAAGCGTGCTGACCGGCGAATCCGTTCCGGTCGACAAGGACATGACAACGTCCAAACTGTTCACGGGAACGTCCGTGGTGTCCGGCCATGCCGAGGCCGAGGTCTTGGCCATCGGCGCGGAAACCGAATTCGGCCAGGTCGCCGCTTTGACAGGCGCGGTTGGCACCAAGACGACCCACTTGCAGCGCCAACTCGGATATCTGGCAAGGCAATTGGGGGCCGCGGCTTTGCTGATCGCGGCCGGACTTGCCGGGCTCGGCATCATATTGGGACGCGACGTTCCCGAGATGCTCATGACCAGCTTGTCGCTGGCGGTCGCCATCGTTCCCGAAGGCCTGCCCGCGGTGGTGACGATCACCCTGGCCTTGGGCACCGCCGCAATGGCGCGACGCAACGCCCTGGTTCGTCGCTTGCAGGCGGTCGAGACGCTGGGCGCCGCGTCGGTGATCTGCACCGACAAGACCGGTACCCTGACCGAAAACAAGATGACAGCGACGCGCCTGTGGACAGCGGCCCGGGGCTACGACGTGACCGGAACCGGTTATGACCCGGCCGGACATATCGCGCATGGGGCGGCGCGCGTGCGCGCGCAGGACGATGCCGGACTGCACCACCTCTTGCGTTGCGCGCTGGTCTGCAATCATGCCCGCATCGAAAGACGCGGGTCGGACTGGGTGATGATTGGTGCACCGACCGAAGGCGCCCTTGTCACGCTGGCCTACAAGGGATGGTTGCCTCAGCTTCGCGACAACGCGATCGCCGCAGAACTGCCGTTCACCAGCGAACGCAAACGAATGAGCGTTCTGTTCGTGGCGCCCGAGGACGGTTTCGGCGAATCGTGGCAACTGACCAAGGGCGCGCCCGAAGCGATCCTGGCGATTTGCGACCGGATCCGCACAGACGATCGCATCGGCGAACTCGACGACGGGATGCGCGTGGACATTCGCAACGTCTACCAGTCGATGGCACGGGATGGATTGCGGGTCATCGCGTTGGCCGAGCGCAGGATGGACAGCCAGACGATCGATGAAAGCGGCATGGTCTTTCTTGGACTGGTCGGGCTGATCGACCCACCACGGGCCGAAGTGACACCGGCGCTTTCGCTGGCCCGGTCGGCCGGTCTGCGGGTGATCATGATCACTGGCGACAGCCCCTTCACGGCCGAGGCCATCGCCAGACAAATCGGGTTGGATGCGCAGGCCGTGTTGACGGGCGACGACCTGCACGCGCTGACGGACGACGAACTGGGCCGGGTCCTGAAGGGCAACGCCGTGTTTGCCCGGACCCGCCCCGCCGACAAGATGCGGATCGTTTCGGTGCTGCAATCCGCCGGCCAGATCGTCGCGATGACGGGCGACGGTGTGAACGATGCGCCCGCGCTCAAACAGGCCGATATCGGCGTCGCGATGGGCATCCGCGGCACCGACGTGGCGCGCGAAGCGTCGGACCTCGTTTTGCTGGACGACAATTTCGCGACGATTATCGGAGCGATCAGCGAGGGGCGTCGGCAATTCGCCAATATCCGAAAGTTCGTGCGATACCTTCTTTCCTCGAACGCCGGCGAAGTCGTCGCCTTGATCGTGAACATCGCCATCGGCGGTCCGCTGATATTTCTGGCCACGCAGATACTCTGGATGAACCTGGTAACGGATGGCGCGACGGCGGTCGCACTTGGCCTCGAGAAATCCGAACCCGATCACATGGATCGTCCGCCGCGCAAGTCACGCGACCCGATCCTGGGGCGCGCGGGTTTCGCGACCGTCGTCCTGTTCGGCCTCTACACCGGGCTCGCCAGCCTGTGGATCTTTTCTGCCATGATGCCCGCCGGTGTGGACACGGCTCGGACGACGGCCTTCACGGCCATGGTCGTGTTCGAAAAGATCAGCGTTTTCGCCTTCCGCTCGCTGCACTTGCCTTGCTGGCGTATCGGCTGGCTTTCCAATCCCTTGCTTCTTGCGGCGTTGAGCCTGACGTTGGCGGCGCAGGTCGCCGCGGTCTATTGGCCACCCTTGCAGCTGCTGTTGCACACCGTGCCGATCGGGCCCGAGGCCTGGTTGCTGATCGCGGCTTTCGCACTTCCGCTTTTGGTCGTACCCGAAGTGGTCAAGTCGGCGCGCCGCGGTATCGCGCATCGCGTGATGACCCGGGATTGAGACGGATCAATCTAAGCTGCCTGCGGACGCATATCCTGCAAGTCGTGCAAAGGAACTTGCGATGGGATTCCTCACTGGTCAGCCATTGGATTTTCGCGGCGTCGCGATCCGGCTCGATCCAAGCTGGGTCTTCGTCGCGCTGCTTGTGCCGGGCGGGCTTGCGTCCGGATACGGGCCAGGGGCCTGGACGGACATTTCCGCGCCGACGCGCCTGATGATGGCTTGTCTGTCTTTCGCCGGGCTGGTCGCGGCGGTGGCTGTCCATACCCTGGCACATGCGGTCGCCGCGCGTTGGGCGTCGCATGACATCAGGGCACTGGTGCTGTTCCCGTTTGGTGGTCGGTCGGAACCTCAAGGGCCTTCACGTCGACCGGTTCAGGATGTCGTCCTTGGCTTGGCGGGTCCGGCGGCCGTGTTTTTGCTATCGGGCCTCCTGGTCACCGCCGCGGCGGTCTGGCGCTGGTCGGCGTTTCAAGAAACCGTTGCGCAGGTTCTGCTGATGCAGGCGACGCTGGCGGCGATCGTGGCGTTGTTCAATCTTTTGCCCGCCCCGGGGCTGGACGGAGCACGCCTGCTGGATGCCGTGTTCCGTGCGTCGTCCGGTGCGACCGCGCCTGACGGACAAAGCGGCGTGCCCCTGGGCACGGCGCTTGCGATGATCGGGTGCATCGCCATGGCCCTGGGTCACGTATTCACCGGGTTGCTGGCGTTTCTGCTGGGGCGTTGGTTCATCGTCGCCCCGGTGGTTCTGACCCAATCGGAAGGAAAACCCGACGCGAAACCCCGCTGCGTCATTGCCGATGTGATGACCGTGAACCCGGTCACGGTATCGCCGGACATGACCCTGGCGCATCTCGTCAACCAGTTCGTATTGAAGCACGACCTGAGCTTCTTCCCGGTCGTGGAAAAGGGCGATTTGCTGGGTATGATCGACCGGCATGTCCTGGCACGGATCGATCGCGACAACTGGGCGAACACCCGGATTTCCGACGTCTATGTCGACCTCGCGCATGACCGTGTGCTGTCGCCCGGCACCAGCCTGCGAAGCTTGCTCGCGCTGGTCGCGGAAACCGGTCAGCACAAGTTTCTGGTGGCCGAAGGCCGTCGGTTGATCGGCGTGGTCACCTTGGCCGATCTGTTTGCCGGAGCCATTCGTGATGCCCCGGCGAACCGCGCGTCCAAGCGGACCCTTGCGTCGTGACCATCCGGGTTGTCACACTGACCAGGCAGGCAGGTTCGGAACATGACGCATGACATGACATCGGTTGCGATCTTGGATGCCCTTCTTCAGGTGATGGAGCAGGGTGTTCTGATCGTGGACGAAACGCAGAGAATTCTGCTGGCCAATGCCACCGCCGCGCGTCTTCTGGGCCGAAGGTCGGACGACCTTGCCGGGCACCGCATCGATGATCTGGCAGTGGGCGACGTGCCGGTTTCATCCGCCGCGGACACCGGACGGACACAGTTCGATTTCCAGCAGCCGGCAGGCGCACCGGTCCGGCTTCATGTGACGATCCGCTCCACAAGTCTTGACGGCAAACCCGCCGGAATCGTGCTGCTTACCGAACCGCGCAGGCAACCGGATCGGGACCCGGCCTTCGAACGAACGCTGCGTCTGGACGCCATCGGTCAGATGGCGGGTGGGCTGTCACACGATTTCAACAACATGCTGACGATCATCATCGGCAATCTGGAACTGGCCGAGATGCGTATCGCCGACGAAAAGACGCGGGTGTTCGTTCACAACGCGCTGGATGCCGCCGAAACCGGGGCAGGGCTGATCGCGCGTCTTTTGATGTTCGCCCGCCGCAGTGCCCTGCAGCCCGAACCCACGGATCTTGGCCGTGTGTGCAGAAAGGCGCATGACTTGCTCAAGCGCATGCTGGGACCGAGGGTTTCGATCAGACTCGATTGCCCAATCGGCCTGGGGCGGGTCATGGTCGATCCGGTGCAGATGGAGACCGCGTTGGTCAACCTTGCCATCAATGCGCGCGATGCCATGCCGGACGGCGGCAACCTGCTGTTCAAGCTGGCCGAAATCGATATCGACGACACATACATGGCGCAGGAAACAGACGTCGTGCCCGGGAAATACCTGCGTCTTCTTGTCAGCGATGACGGCGAAGGCATGACCCCCGAGACACAGCGCCACGCCTTCGAACCGTTTTTTACCACCAAGGCGGCCAGGGAAGGCACAGGTCTGGGTCTGGCGATGGTGCATGGCTTCGTCAGGCAATCGGGCGGCCAGGTCACGTTGTACAGCGAACCCGGCATGGGAACGAGCTTTGGTCTGTATTTTCCGCTGAGCAACGCCGAACCGGACAGCAAGCCTGAAAGCACCGGCCCTGTGCCGCTGGACCTTCCGTCAGGCCGGGGCGCCTGCGTGCTCGTTGTCGAGGACAACGCGAAGGTCCGGCGCAATGCGCTCGAGCGGTTGCACGCGCTGGACTATCGGACCGTCGCAGCGGCAAACGGCGAAGAAGCGCTTCGCGTTCTGTCCGATCGCAGCGACATCGACATCGTGTTTTCCGATATCGTGATGCCGGGAGAGTTCAGCGGCTACGACCTTGCCGCGAAGATCCGCAAGGACTTTCCGAAGGTGGCGGTGCTGTTGACGTCCGGCTATGCCAGCGACGTGGTCCGCAGGGCGTTGCGGAACGGGGACTGGTCAGAGGTGCTGCACAAGCCCTACCGTCAGCGTGAATTGGCCGAACGGCTGGCGGCGTTGTTGCCCCCAGCCTTTCGCACCTGATCCACTTCGCTGGCGAAGGTATAGCCGACGCCGCGAACCGTCTTGATGATTCGCGGGTCAGCCGGGTTACGTTCGATCGTTTTGCGCAGCCGGGCGACCTGGTTGTCGATCGTCCGGTCGAGCGGGCTCCAATCCGTGCCGCCGGTCAGGTCCATCAGGCGGTCCCGTGACATCACGCGTTTGGCGTTCTGCATGAACACGGTCAGCAGTTTGAAATCCGTGGCGGTGATGTCGCAGAGCGCACCAGCGCGGTCATACAATTCGAACCGGTCGGGCACGATGACCATGTCGTCGAACCGGAAAGCCGCAGAATCCTCGGTTTCCTGGATGGTCGAAGGCGCAGGGTCGGGCACGGTGTCGTCTTGGGTGCGCCGCAGCAATGCGCGGACACGTGCCAGAACCTCGTGCAAATGAAAGGGCTTGGTGATGTAGTCGTCGGCGCCCAGTTCCAACCCGACCACGCGGTCCACGACTTCGTCCCGGCCGGACACGATGATGATGGGGACCCTGGACATCTTTCTTATGTCGCGCACGACATCCAGGCCGTTGTCATGTCCAAGGCTGAGGTCGAGCATGACCAAAACCGGGTGCGCCTTGGCGAGATGGTCGTGGGTTTCCCTGGCGGTTGCGGCCTCGCAAACGTTGTATCCGCCGGAATGCAGGGCTTCGCGAAGCACGCCGCGAATGTCGGGATCGTCATCGACGACCAGTATGCAATGATCGGCCATCGCGCCCTTCGGTGTCAGGATCGGATCGTATCCAATTTGGAACCAATACAAGCGAAACCGGCCCTAAGACGCAACCAAGTCGTGCGAACGCGGACAATCCGATACAATTCATTACAAATCACCGCGTAGAGACCCGACACAGTCCGGATATCCCCTTCGGTGCACCATTCTGGGGGGAATGCCATGTATGTGACATCGACCGAAGCATATTTCGACAATCCGCAACCCATCAGTGCCCCGTCTCGCACGCTGAGACTGCCGGAATCCAGGGTGACCGAAGACGCTTTCGTGTTTCGCCAGGGCGATCCCGTTCGCCACGTCTATCAGGTACTGTCCGGCGCGGTACGGCTGACGCGGGTTTTCGAGGATGGCGGGCAACAGCTTGTCGCCTTCGGGTTCCCGGGCGACCTCGTCGGGTTCCCGTGTTCGGGCCAGCACCACACCGATTGCCAGGCCTTGACGGCGACACGCCTGCAACCGTTCCGCGTTTCTCAGATATCGGCCGACACCGGTGACCGGGAACTGCGTTGCCGCTATCTCGAAGCCGCGTTGCGCGAAATCGCCGCGATGCAGGACCACCTGTTGCTCATGGGGCGCCGGTCGGCTGTGGAAAAGGTCGCGGCGTTTCTGTTGATGCTCGACGAACGCACCGGCGTAAAGGTCGGGCAACTCAGCCATGTCGATCTGCCCATGAGCCGGAAGGACATCGGAGACTACCTGGGCCTCACCACCGAAACGGTCAGTCGCACCCTGAGCCAGTTGCGGCGTCTGGGCGTGATCGCCTTGGACGGCATCTATTCGGTGATCGTGGTACGTCCCGACGAACTGCGCAGCCTTGCATCGCACGCCGAAGAATGAGGCGCCGGTCCGCGTGATCACCCGTCATGCCTGTCGCGGTATCCGCCGGCGTCCGCCCGCGGATCCAGGCCGACACGCGTCCGGATGCGCAGGGCGGTGATCGCAGCCACGCCGCAAAGCAGGGCAACCGCCACGGTCAATGCGGTGATGTCGCCACCGCGTGACTGGGGCAGCACAGGAAAAAGACCGACCGCCGTATTGAACGCCGTGTGAAACAGATGCGCGGGCAGCAGCGATGCGCCGGCGGCCAGATGCAGATGCGTGTAGACAAGGCTCGATGCGACGATCTGCGCTGCGAACAGCATCGGCGGGATCGCGCTGTGGAAATTCCCCGGCATCAGGAACAACGGTGCGTGCCAGACCGCCCAGACTACGCCAAGGCCAAGGCTGGCCGCCACAGGACCGTAGCGGGGCAGCAGAGCGGGCAGCGCGTATCCCCGCCAGCCCAACTCCTCTCCCGCCACGCTGAACACCAGCACATAGGCGAAGACGGCGACGGGCACGATCGGCGCCATGGGTTGGGGCCAGATCGGCCCGGCACCGGTCAGCCCCCGCGCCACGACCAGTGCCAGCAGGACACCCCCGATCGGCAGCCCGATGGAATAGAGATAGACCCAGACCGGGATGCGCCAGCGCACGAGCCGACGCATCAAAGCGCGGCGGGCGGCCGGGTTCGGCCAGGTCACGACCAGCGCAGCGACCGCCGGCCCGAATGTCCCCGCGACCAGCAGAACCCGAGCCGATGAAGGCAGGACACCGGCAAGCGCCCAAAAGCCCCAAGAGATCCCGAAGGTGATCGCGAAGAACCGCGCGAGTCCAGGGGGGCTTTTCGGGTGCTTGTTCATGCCGCGCGCTTTGTTGTCTCTTGTTTTCCCATACTCGTTCCGATCCGGGCGAACCCGCAACCGGGGCGACCGGAGACCCCTGCTCCGGAAATCGTCCGCACCAAGTCCGGGTCGAATCCTTGCGATGGACGCCGTGCGGACAAAACCCTAACACTCGACGAACCGCACCGCGCCACCAGCCGCCGTTGCGGGCAGCATGCATGGTGATCAGGAGCACCGACACAGGCCCATGTCCGACGCACCCGAAATCAAGCTGGGCCTCATCGGCGATAACATCGCGCAGTCCAGTGCGCCGCGGTTGCACAGCCTTGCCGGACGCCAGAACGGGGTATCGGTGCAATACGACCGGCTGGTTCCCCGCGATCTCGGCCAGGATTTCGACACGCTTTTCGCCGCATGCGCCGAACAGGGCTACCGCGGCATCAACGTGACCTATCCCTACAAGGAGCGGGCGGCGGCGAAGGTGGCGGTCGACGATCCGCGCGTCCGGGCCATCGGAGCGGTCAATACGGTGCTGTTCCAACCGGATGGCCCGCGGGGGTTCAACACCGATTACACAGGTTTCATCGCGGCCTACCGTGCCGCGCGGGGCGAAAGCCCACCCGGCGTGTGCTGTCTGGTCGGAACCGGAGGCGTCGGTCGGGCCTTGGCTTTCGGCCTGCTTGCCCTTGGTGCGTCGGAAATCCGGCTGGTCGACATGGACGCGGCCAAGGCGTCTTCGCTAGCGCGGGATCTGCGCGCCGCCGATCATGCGTCGCGGATCGCCGTCTTCTCCGACGCGACCGCGGCAGCGGCAGGGTCGTCCGGGTTGCTGAACGGCACGCCGGTGGGGATGGTCGGTCACGCTGGCACGCCGTTGCCGCGCGCGGCGATGTCCGGGGCGGAATGGGCGTTCGATGCGGTCTACACGCCCGTTGACACTGTCTTTCTGACCGATGCGCTTGCAACCGGCCTATCGCTCATCTCTGGATACGAGTTGTTCTTCTTCCAGGGCGTTCATGCCTGGGCGCATTTCACCGACCTGCCGCTGGACCAGACCGCGCTTCGCATAGCGCTCGCGGGCGATGCGGAAACGTCATCGTGACCCGGACCACGATAACAGCTCTCCTGGCCTTGGTGTCGCCGCTCTAAAACCGCCTGCCCCCTTGCACTGCCGAGGACAGTCACGTTACAGACGTCGGCGGAGAGGTGGCCGAGTGGTCGAAGGCGCACGCCTGGAAAGTGTGTAGGCGGGAAACCGTCTCGAGGGTTCGAATCCCTTCCTCTCCGCCACAACCCAATCACGAACCGGATCGACCCGATGCACGAGGCCGATGGTTAGGTCGACATCGATATCTCAACTGGAAAACCGGCAGCCAATGAATTGCCGACCATACAGCTCGACCTGGCACTGTTCACGACATCTAGGGCGTCCGAACCATCCTTTGATTTGCAAAGAACCGACATGGTCGCGCGTGTGGCCACCAAGGGCTCACCCGCCAGTTCGAGCATCACGTCCACCGCGATTTCGCCGATTTCAACACCGAGCTTTTCAGCGGCATACCGCAAGTCGTTGCAAAAGCACCCCCCCAGAGCCAGCGCGAGCAGTTGGGCGCCGTTGAACCCAAGACCGCGACCGCCGGCCTTGCCTTCGGGCCTGTCCGCAATGATCGTGTGAGAGCCTGTCCAGCCGACCGCAGCTTCGGTTCCGGGCAGGTTGTGGAACTTCACTTCGACTTTCATGGCGACGCTCCCGATCGGGTCATCAGAGGTTCCCGGTCAGATCGTGGTTCTGTCAAGACAGCAAACCGGGCGGTGTTCGGCTTATCATACCCGGGCTCGGCTCATGCCGCTTCGCGGCTTTCGCTCCGCGACATGCCCGATCACCGTTCGCCGATCGGCACGTAGGCGCGCTTTTCGGGGCCGTCATACAGGGTGAGAGGCCGCAGCAATATGTTGCGTTCTTCCTGTTCGAGACACTGCACCAGCCAGCCGGGCATACGGCCGATGGCGAAGATCGGCACGTACAGATCCATCGGGATGCCATGCAGCTGGTAGACCACGCCAGAGTAGAAATCGACGTTCACGTTCAGCCCGTGTCGGCTGTAGGGCTTCATCGCTTCGACCACGGCCTGCAGGATCTCGTACCATTCCGGCGCGCCCTTTTCCTCGCCCAGCTTGCGCACGCCCTCGCGCATGTGCCGCGCCCGCGGATCCTCGGCGCGATAGACGCGATGGCCAAAACCGGTGACGGCCTCGCGGTTCGCCCTTTTGGCCTTGACGTAGTCGGCCGCGTTCTCGGGTTTGCCGATCTCGTGCACCATCTTCATCACGTCCTCGGCCGCGCCGCCATGGGCGGGGCCGGCCAGGGTCGACAAGGCGGTCACGATAGCGCCGTGCAGGTTCGCCTCGGTCGACACGGTGACACGGGCGGCGAAACTGGACGCGTTGGCGCCGTGTTCGGCGTGCAGGATGAAATCCACATCGGCCAGTCGCGCCGCGGCCTCGGACGGTATTTCGCCACCAAGCATCCACAGCCAGTTTGCGGCATGGGTCAGCGTCTTGTCTGCGGCGACCGGGTCTTTGCCGTTGCGGATCCGGTCATGGGCGGCGACGATCATCGGCACCTGGCTGGTCAGCCGGATGCCGTTCTTCAGGAACCCGACGCGCCCCTTTTCGGCACTGCCGGGTTCCAGCGCCGCCAGTGCGGACACCGTGGTGCGCAACACGTCCATCGGATGCCCGTCCTTGCAGGATGCGATGATGTCGAACACCGCGTCGGGCAATTCGCGTGCCGCCTTCAGTGCGGAATCGAATTCCGCCAATTGGTCCGAGGTCGGCAATTCGCCGTGGATCAGCAGATAACAGACCTCTTCAAAGGTCGAATGCTCGGCAAGATCGTGGATCGTATAGCCGCGGTACAGCAACTCCCCGGCTTTGCCGTCGATATGGCTGACCCCGGAGCGTTCGAAATACACGTCCTTGAGGCCACGGTTGATCTTGACGCCATCGCTCATCGCTGGCTCCTTCCTTGTTCGTATACGGAGGCATACATGCCGATATCAGAAAAAATTTTCGCCCGCGCCCGGGAAAAGTCGGCTCGTGTGGTGTTCCCGGAACTGGACGACCCGCGTGTGGCCGCCGCCTGCCAACGTCTGACCGCCGAGGGTCTGGCGCGTCCAGTCGGGTTGGCCGAACCTACCGAAGCGCAATTGGCGGCGCTGGTCGAGGCGCGCGGAATGAAAGAGACCATTGCGCGCCGCATGCTGGCCAAGCCGCTGTTTCGCGCGGCAGCCATGGTTGCGTCGGGCGAGGCCGACGCGATGGTCGCCGGCGCCGACAGCCCGACGCGCCGGGTGATCGAGGCCGCTTCGATCGCCATCGGTCTGGCCGACGGTGTCGATCTGCCGTCGTCGTTCTTTCTGATGGCCTTCCCCGACGGGCGCGAATTGGTTTTTGCCGACTGCGCCGTCAATGTCGCCCCGGATGCCGCCGCGCTGGCCAGCATCGCGCGGGCATCCGCCGCGTCGGCGACCGCGTTGCTTGGCGCGGCGCGCGTGGCGATGCTGTCGTTTTCCACCGGCACCAGCGGCAGCGGCGACAGCGTCGATCTGGTGCGTGCCGCGGCCGAAGCCAGCGGGTATCCCGGCCCGATCCAGGCGGATGCGGCGTTGAATGCCGCAATCGCCGCAAAAAAGGGATTGGGGCGGGGCGATGCGAACACGCTGATCTTTCCCGATCTCGACGCCGGCAACATCGCGTACAAGCTGTGCCAGGAATTGGCAGGCGCCCAGGCCATCGGTCCGATCCTGCAGGGGTTCCGCCGTCCGGTCTGCGACCTGTCGCGTGGCGCCAGCATCGACGACATCGTCGCGTCCACCGTGGTGACGGTGGCGATGTCCTGATCGGTCTTCACGCGGCCTCCAAAAGGGCCGCGGCGTCCATCGCTATCATCCGCTCTTCTTCCGCGCCAATGACCCAGACCGCGACCTTTGAACTGTCGGCATGCAGGCGGGGGCCGCCGCGGTGGTTGAAGTCGGGGTTCATCCGCACGCCCAGCCATTCCAGCCCGCGCAGGATACGGGCGCGCACGCCGACCGCGTTCTCGCCGATCCCGCCGGTGAAGGCGATCGCGTCCAGCCCTTCCATCGCGGCAATCAGCGACCCGGCATGGCGCAGCGACCAATAGCAGAAATGCTCGATGGCAAACGCGCTGTCGGCGCTTGGATCCACCATCAGGTTGCGCATGTCGGACTTGCCGCCGGACAACCCAAGCAATCCGCTTTCGTGGTTCAGGATCGCCTTGGTCCGCTGTAGCCCGTGTTCCTCGACCAGCCGCAACACGGCGTTGGCGTCGATGCCGCCCGACCGGGTGCCCATGGTCAACCCGTCCAGTGGCGAATAGCCCATCGTCGTCGCCACCGACTGACCGTTCAGGATCGCGCACAACGAAGCGCCGTTGCCCAGGTGGAAGGCCAGCAGCCGCGAGGGCAGCTTTTCCTCGGACACGATGGGGAGCCGTCGCACCAGGGACGCATAGCTCAGGCCGTGAAAGCCATAGCGCCGGATACCCTTGGTCTCCATCATCTTGGGGATGGCGTAGCGGGTGGCGACATCGGGGTTCGTGGCGTGGAACGACGTGTCGAAGCTGGCGAATTGCGGCAAGTCCGGCGCAAGTTCGGCCAGGGTGTCTATGGCGGCCAGGTTGTGGGGGTTGTGCAGGGGGGCAAGCGGGGTGCAGTTCGCGATTTCCGCGCGCACATCCGGCGTCAATCGCACCGGTGCGGTCAACTTGCGCCCGCCATGCACCACCCTGTGCGCGGCGGCGCGCAGATCGTCGATCCTGATGCCGTGGTCCCGCAATGCGTTCAGCACCGCCGACAAGGCCGCGCGGTGGTCGATGAAGGGCTGTTCGTTCCTGGCTCCACCGATCTGCAGGAACGACGCACCGCCGATCCCGGCCGCAAGTCCGGCGATCTCTTCCGTGAGGTCCTTGTCGAAAACCGCAAACTTGATCGAGGACGACCCGGCATTCAGGACCAGGATGCGGTCGCTCTTTGCCGGATCGCCCATCGTTTCAGACCGCCTGCTCGACCATGTCCGCGGCGTCGATCCCGGCGACCGCGACCGGCTTTTTCATCGCGTCGCGGCGGAAAGGCTCGCCCAGTTCCTGGTTGATCATCGCCTCGATCAGCGTCGTCTTTCCGTGCTTCATCTGATCCTCGATCGCCTTGTTCAAGGCCGCGGTCAGTTCGTCCATCGTGCGCGCGACCACGCCCTCCAGCCCGCAGGCCCTGGCGATACCGGCATAGCTCACCTGCTCGTCCAGTTCGGTGCCGACGAAATTGTCGTCGAACCACAGCGTCGAGTTCCGCTTTTCGGCGCCCCACTGGTAGTTGCGAAAGACGATCTGGGTGATTGCCGGCCACTCGCCCCGACCGATCGCCGTCAGTTCGTTGACCGCAATGCCAAAAGCGCCATCGCCCGCGAACCCGACAACAGGCACGTCGGGGCAGCCGATCTTGGCGCCGACGATGGCGGGCAGACCATAGCCGCAGGGGCCGAAAAGCCCCGGCGCCAGGTATTTGCGGCCCTCCTCGAAAGACGGGTAGGCATTGCCGATGGCGCAGTTGTTCCCGATATCGGAAGAAATGATCGCCTCTCGTGGCAGGGCGGACTGGATCGCGCGCCATGCCATGCGCGGGCTCATCCAGTCGGGTTTGGCCTGGCGGGCGCGTTCATTCCAGCTGGTGCCGGGATCGTCGTCCTCGTGATCCATCGACGACAGCTGCTGCGCCCATTTCGACTTGGTCTCGGCGATGCGCGCCTTGCGTTCGGCCCGGCCCGCGTCGCCCGCGTCATCGGACAGGTTGTTCAGGATGCCATGCGCCACCTTGGCGGCGTCGCCGACGATGCCGACCGTAACCTTCTTGGTCAGGCCGATCCGGTCGGGGTTGATGTCGACCTGAATGATCTTGGCATCCTTGGGCCAATAGTCCATGCCGTATCCCGGCAGGGTCGAAAACGGGTTCAGCCGGGTGCCGAGGCACAACACCACGTCGGCATCCTTGATCAGCTCCATACCGGCCTTCGAGCCGTTGTATCCCAGCGGACCGGCGAACAGCGGGTGCGACCCCGGGAACGCGTCGTTGTGCTGGTAGCCGACGCAGACCGGCGCATCCAGCCGCTCGGCCAGTTGCATCGACGCGTTGATTCCGCCGCGGCTCAGCACCACGCCCGCGCCGTTCAGGATGACCGGGTTCCTGGCCTCGCTCAGCAACTTGGCCGCTGCCTTGATCGAGTTTTCGCCGCCCGGGCTTTGTTCGAATTCGATCGGCTCGGGAATCTCGATATCCACCACCTGGGTCCAGAAATCGCGCGGGATGTTGATCTGCGCGGGGCCGGACAGGCGCTTGGCCTTGGCGATGACGCGGGTCAGAACCTCGGCCACGCGGGTGGGGTCGCGCACCTCTTCCTGGTAGGCCACCATGTCCTCGAACAGCTTCATCTGTTCGACTTCCTGAAAGCCGCCCTGGCCGATGGTCTTGTTGGCGGCTTGCGGCGTGACCAGCAGCAGCGGCGTGTGGTTCCAGTAGGCGGTCTTGACGGCCGTGACGAAGTTGGTGATGCCGGGACCGTTCTGCGCGATCATCATCGACATCTTGCCGGTGGCGCGGGTATAGCCGTCGGCCATCATCCCGGCGCTGCCTTCATGGGCGCAGTCCCAGAACTGGATGCCGGCCTTCGGAAACAGATCCGAGATCGGCATCATCGCGGAACCGATAATGCCAAAGGCATGGCGGATCCCGTGTTTCTGAAGCACCTTCACAAAGGCTTCTTCGGTGGTCATCTTCATCGCGGTTCTCCCTGAATCACTCGCCGTCCGTGAACGGGCGCCGCTTAGCATCGACGGCTTTGCCCCGTAAGGCGATTCCGGTCGCAGATTACGAAAAAACGCCACGGGAATCGCACCTTTCGACCCGTTTTACCGAAAAATGAGAAGTGAGGTGCCAAAAATTGATAAATCGGATCTGGGTTGATGGCGATACCGCATGGCTAGTTGCGGGTTTTTCGCATCCAGACGCGAAGCTCAGGGCGCTATCGGACACTGCAGGCAAGGCGGCGCCGCCGGCATCAGGCATTGCTTGTATGCGGCGCAGGATGGCCGCACACTGCGTGGCAAACGAACGCGGCAGGCAGGACATGATGATTTCCAGACGGGTTTTCGCAACCGCCATGGCGGCAACTATGCTTACGGGATGCGGGGGGCCGATGCCGGTGACACGGTCGACCCGCGCTGACGCCGACCCGTCCTTGCGACCAGCGCCGAACCCGGCCTTTGACGCGTGGATCGACAGCTTTCGCGGACGAGCGCGCGCCAAGGGGCTGTCGGAAACGACGGTGTCGGAAGGGCTGCGCGGTGTCGGCTTTCTGCCCGGCGTCGTCGAACGCGACCGCAACCAGACCGAATTCCGACGGCCGCTGCAGGATTACCTGGCCATCGTCGCGCCCGAGGAAAAGGTGGCTCTGGGCAGGCAGAAATACGCTGCGACCCAAAGCCTTCTGACGCAGATAGAGGACCGTTACGGTGTTCCGCCGAACGTGGTGGCGGCGATCTGGGGGGTGGAAAGCTATTTCGGCACGCGGCGCGGCGATATCCCGGTGATTTCGGCCACGGCGACGCTGGCTTTCGACGGGCGGCGCGGCGCCTTCTTCGAGGCGCAGCTTGTCTCGGCGCTGAAGATCCTGCAGCGCGGCGATACGACCCCGGCGAACCTCAAGGGCAGCTGGGCCGGCGCGATGGGCCACACGCAATTCATCCCCACGACATACGAGGCCTATGCCGTCGATTTCCGCGGCGATGGCCGGCGTGACATCTGGTCCGAGGACCCCACCGACGGGCTGGCCTCTGCCGCGAATTACCTGGCACGGTCCGGATGGCGGCGCGGCCAGCCCTGGGGCTACGAGGTGCGGCTGCCTTCGGGGTTCGACACCGGCCTCGCCGGTCGGGGAAAGCGCCGTGCCGCGGCCGAGTGGGCGGGGCTCGGCGTTCAGGCTGCGTCCGGCCGGATGGCCGATCACGGGCCGGCGGCGCTGCTGGTTCCCGCCGGTGCGACTGGCCCGGCCTTCCTGGTGTTCCGCAACTTCGACGTGATCCTGCGCTACAACGGGTCCGAAAACTACGGCCTCGGTGTCGGCTACCTGTCCGACCGGCTGGGCGGTGGCGGGCCCCTGCGCGGCGCCTTTCCGCCGGATCAATACGGGTTGACCATCGCCGAGCGGCGCGAAATCCAGACACGGCTGACGCAGGCTGGGTTCGACGCGGGCACTGCGGACGGGGTGTTCGGCAAGAAGACCGAGGCGGCGATCCGCGCCTACCAGACGTCGCGCGGCATGGCTGTCACTGGTGCACCGTCGCGCGATCTGCTGGAACGCCTGCGGCGCGGCTGACCGCGCCGCACGGGATCACGAGGTCACCTGCTCGCGCAGGATCGATGCGGTCAGCGAGATCATAAGATAGACCCCGCCGAAGATCAGGAAGGCGAGGATCGTGTTCTCGAACGCGCGCGGATAGCTGGGGTCTTCGGACGCAACCGGAACGACCGAGGTCGTCAGGTAACGCGCCTGGCTGTCGGCGTCGCGCCGCGCCTGTTCCAGCCGCTCCAGCGCGGTCTGCAGCATCAGGTCACGCGTCGCGAGGTCGGCCTGCGCAAGCTGGATCTGCACCGCCTTTTCGGCCAGCGATTCTTCACCGGTGGTGGCGGATGTCATCTGCGCGTTCAGTTCGGCCAGCAGCGCCTCGAGCCGGCGCACATCGCCCTGCGCGCCTTCGACCTTGGCGCGGTTCGGGCGCGAGTTGTCCAGCAGGGCCTGCAATTGCAGACGCTTTTCCTGGATCTGCACCTCGACATTGTTGATCTGTCCACGCAGCGCGGTGATCCGGCCTTCGGGGTCCAGGATCGATCCTTCCTGCTGCAGCCGCACCAGCTTTTCCTGCGCCTCGCGGCGGGCGAGGTCGGCGTCGATCAGCCCCTGTTCGGCATCGGCGACCGCATCGGATCGCTTGCGACGGCTCAGATCGTCGACCCGTTCCTCGGCATATCCGATCAGCGCGCGGCTGAACTCGGCGGCGGTTTCCGGATCGGCGGCGATGATCTCCATCTTGATGACGCCTTCGGTCGGATCGTACCCGATCTCGATATTGTCCTTGTACAGCTTGTAAGCGTCTTCGTTCGACGGGTTTTCCTCCAGTCGCTGGATCGGGTCGATCCAGGATTGGGTGAAATGCGCCTTGAAACCGACATCCTGGTCCAACCTCAGCATCGCGTCCTTGGATTGCAGATAGCTCTGGACCGCGATGGCATCCTGGTTGGTGGCGAATTGCGTGCCGGAAAACAGCGAACCCAATCCGCCACCGCCGCCGTTTTCGGCCTTGAGGATCAGGAATTCCGACTTGGTCGCGTACATCGGCGTCGCGACGCCGTAATAGTAGTAGCCCGCGATCAGCGTCGGCAGCAGCACGAAGGCGGCCAGCCGCGTCAGCAGGGCCATCAGCTTGCGGCGGCGACGCTTGGCCAGGTCCTTTTGGATCTGGGCGATTTCCATCTGACGCCGGTCGGCGGGGCTGATCGTGTCGGTGGATGGGAGTTGGGTTTTCTTGGGGGCGATGGTCTGCGGCAATTGCACCTTGGGCTCGGGGCGTTTGTCGCCAGCGTCGTCTTCGGGTTCGACCGGGCGCGCTTCGCCGCCATCTGCGGGCACCACCAGTTCCAGAACGTTGGCGCGCTGGAACGGGTCGATGCCGCGGGCGCGCAGCAGCCGGACGGCATCGAAATCCGAGGTCGGCGCGAGCCCGTGCTTCTGAGCGACGCGGCGGGCCATGCGCAGTTGCCGGCCGGTCAGCCCCTCGCGGCGGATGGTGTCCATGTCGGTTTCAGATGCGACCTGCGCGGCCGACGACACTTCTCCGGACCGCGCGACCGGTTCCGGGCGCTGCACCTGCGGTGTTTCCTGAACACCATCGTCCTGCGGCGCGTCCTGTGAAGGCGACCGGCGGATGCGAAATTTCTTAGCCTTGGGTTTCGTAGTCATAAAGCGCTTTCGCCTCTTCCAAGGTTTCGAACATGTGCAGTTTGCCATCCATCATGACGGCGGCCTTGCGAGCGAATTTCTCGAGCACCTGCGGCTGGTGCGACACGATGATGATCGTCGTCGTGCGCAGCCGTTCGGCCAGCAGATCGCCCGCCTTCCTGTTGAATTCCGCGTCCGTGGAATTCGGCATGCCTTCGTCGATGAGATACATGTCAAAATCGAGCGACAGCAGCAAAGAAAACGTGAAGCGGGCCCGCATCCCCGAAGAATAGGTGCCGATCGGCTGGTCGAAATATTCGCCAAGGCTGCACAGCCAGCGGCAGAAGCTTTCGACATAGTCGGGGTCCAGCCCGTAGAGCCGCGCGATGTAACGGGCGTTCTCGCGCGCCGAGATCTTGGACACCACACCGCCCATGTAGCCCAGCGGAAAAGAAATCCGGCACCCACGGCGGATCTCGCCTTCGTCGGGTTTTTCCAGCCCCGCCATCATGCGGATCAGGGTCGTCTTTCCCGTGCCGTTCGGTGCCAGAATCCCAATGCTTTCGCCCAGCGGAACGCGAAAGGACACGCGGTCGAGGATCACCTTGCGGCGTTCCCCGGTCCAGAAGGACTTGCTCACGTTGTCGAATTCCAGCATCTCGATGCCCCGGCGCGTTCTGGTCGCCCGGCTGTTGCGGACGTTGACAGAACGCTAAGCGCCAAATCCGGCGACATTATGACCCGCTGGCGGAACAATAACAACGCTGCGCCTTGATTGGCCACGCACGGTGCGCGGTCCCGGCGGCAGATCAGGCCACCGCGCCCCAGGCCAGCCCGGCCAGCACCGCGCCGGTCACGGCAAAGGCCAGATAGGCGGCGAAAACCCTTGGTTTGACAAGCGCCCAGACCGCGATGGCGGCGGGAATGCAGCTGACCCCGCCGGCGATGACAAAGCTCATGGCCGCGCCATCCGCCATGCCCTGGGCCAGCAGCGCGTCGACCAGGGGCACCGCCGCATAGCCGTTGAGATAGGCCGGCGCCCCGACCAGAGCACCCAGGAAGATCGGCCAGACGCCCTGTCCACCCAGAATCTGCGCGATCATGTCGGCGGGCACATAGCGCAGCATCACCGCTTCGATCACATAGGCCAGCAGCAACCATTTCAGCAGGAAGACACCGTTTTCGACAGCAGCGTCGCGGAACGCCGTGCGGCGCGCGGCGTCGGGCCAGAAGCGCCAAACGGGCCGACCCTGAAAGGGTTTCTTCACACCGCAACAACCGCCGACCTTGGGCTTTTCGCGCAACGGATCACGAAAGACCGGGCTTTGGGCGAAAACCATCGTGCCCAGCCCGCCGAACAGGCCCAACCCGACGGCCGCCAGCGTCTTGGCGATGGCGAAATCCCAGCCCAACGTGCCCGAGGTGATCAGGAACATCGCCGGATCCATCAGCGGCGAGGCCAGCCAGAACGCCATGACCGCGCTGAGCGGAGCACCGACGGCCAGCAGCGCGGCGATAAAGGGGATGACCTCGCAGGAACAGAACGGCGACAGCCCGCCCAGCAGCGCCGCCAGGCCGATCATCCGCAATTCGCGGCCTTCGAACGCCTTGGCCAAAAGCGTTTCGGCCCCTGTTGCCTTGAGATAGGCCACCGCCAGAACGGCGAACAGGATGAACGGCGCGGTATTGCCCAGGGCGGTGAGGGCAAAGGTCACGGTCGGCCAGAATTGCGGCGTGTCCAGCAGCGCCACCAGCCCGAGGATGGCCAGCGTGGCCAGCCACGCCTTGTCGATTTTCGGCATGCGAAACCGTTGCGGCGAAAGGCCGGAGGTGTCAGCCATGATCGTGATCCTTCGAAGGGCTGTCGGCACAGCATTGCCGCAGCAGGAAACGGGACAGGTCTTCGACCTGAGAATAGTCGGCGGCGGCGCAGATGATGGTGCGGCCCTGACGCGTTTGCGTCACCAGGTCGGCCTGCGCGAGTATCTTCAGGTGATGGGTCAGGGTCGAACCGGTCACCCCGGCGCGCGCGCCGAGTTCGCCGATGCTCAGCCCGTCCTTGCCCGCACGCACCAACGCGTTCAGAACGGCAAGCCGTTGTTCCGAGCCAAGCGCGGCGAATCTCGACGCGGCGATTTCGATGGCGATATCCTGGGGCGAATCGTGTTTCATGGTTCTAGAAATATCGAAATGAAAAGCGGGGCGCAAATCATTTCGACAAGTCTCGAAGTGTCTGCCGCTGGCGCAGGGGACTGCGACGCGCTAGCTCTAACGCCATGTCCGATGCCCTGCGCAACCAGATCGCGGCCTGTCGCCTGTGCGCCGAACGCTTCGCGGCGACCGAAACCGCCCATGCCCCGCGCCCCGTTGTCTGGTTCCGCCCCGGTGCGCGCCTGCTGATCGCGGGACAGGCGCCGGGAATGCGGGTCCACGGGTCGGGAATCCCGTTCGACGACCCTTCGGGCGACCGGTTGCGCGACTGGCTTGGTCTCGACCGCAAGGCGTTCTACGACCGGGCCCGCGTTGCCATCGTACCCATGGCCTTCTGCTTTCCCGGCTACGACACCAAGGGCAACGACCTGCCGCCACCACCGATCTGCCGCGACACCTGGCACGACCGGGTGATGAAGGCCCTGGGTGAGGTGCGGCTGCGCCTCTATGTCGGCGGCTACGCGCATCGCTATCACGTGGGCAGCCGCGCCGGCGTGACCCAGACCGTGCGGGCCTGGCGCGACCATCTGCCCGGCGCGCTGCCCTTGCCGCACCCGTCCTGGCGCAATACCGCTTGGCTGAAACGCAATGCCTGGTTCGAATCCGACCTTCTGCCAGTGCTTCGGGCCCGCGTCCGGGAGATCATGGATGACTGACGACACAGCGCTGGATCGCGCCTTTGCCGCCGCCGACGCCACGCCCGACGATGACGCGGCACGGCTGCGCTTCTACGAGCGGTTGGCCGACAGTGAACTGTTCCTGATGCTGGCGCGCGAGGCCGACGGGGACGCGGTGGAGCCGGCGGTGTTCTCGTTGAGCGACGGCCCGGTCGTACTGGCCTTCGACCGCGAGGATCGGCTCGCGCAATTCGCCGGTGGCATCGTGCCCTATGCCGCCCTGTCGGGCCGGATCGTCATGCGGTTGCTGGCGGGTCAGGGCCTGGGGCTGGGCATCAACCTCGACGTTGCGCCTTCGGCCACGCTGTTGCCGGCGCAGGCGATCGACTGGTTGGCGGAAACACTCGACCACGGTCCGGACGAGACCGAGGCAACGATCGAAGAAGTCTCTGCACCGACCGGTCTGCCCGAGCGCTTGCTGGCGGCGCTCGATGCCAAGCTGGCGCTGGCCGCGGGACTGGCGGGAAGCGCCTGGTTGGCAAAGGTACGCTATGCGGGCGGTACGCAGGGGCATTTGCTGGGTTTTGCCGCGGCGGTCCCGGGCGCAGAGCCAAGCCTGGCCCGCGCGGTCAACGAGGCGCTGGTCTTCTCCGGTCTCGACGCCGGCGCGCTCGACGTGGTCTTCCTGCGCACCAGCGACCCGCTTTCTGCCTCGCTGGCGCGCGTCGGGCTGCGTTTCGATTTGCCCGAACCACCTCAGGACCGCGTGTTCAGACCCGCCGCCCCAGGCATGGACCCGGACCGCCCGCCAAAGCTGAAATAGCGCTTCTTCTCTATTGAAAATACGCATGGCGCGTCGGCGCCACGCGCGCCGCGCCCGGCGTCAGCGCAACCCCAACTCCTGCCGCAAAGCCGGCAGGCTGTCGTTCGGTGCCGGGGACGCTTCCCATACGGCGCGGGCGATGGCGCGTGCGAGACACAGGCTGGCGGCGTGGCCGATCTCCGAAAGCTGCATCGCGGGCATCTCCAACGGCCGTGCGCCGGTCGATGCGGCAAAGACCAGGTCGCCGTCCATCGGGCTGTGTGCGGGATGGATCGCCCGGCCGATCCCGTCATGCGCGGCAACCGCCATCCGGTGACACTGTGCCTTGTCCAATGCCGCATCGGTGGCGACGATGGCGATGGTGGTGTTGCCAAGCGCGGCCATGGCGTGAACCTTGCGACTTTCGGGCAGGGGTTGCAGACCGGGCGCCGGATCGGGGCCGAGGCCGCCGAATTCCGCGCCGATCTCGAACGGCGCTGCCCAGAAATGCCGGCCCGACGGCGTGGTGACGCTGCCCATCGGGTTGACCGCCACCAGAGCGCCCACGGTGATCCCGTCCTCCAGTACCAACGACGACGACCCCAGCCCGCCCTTGTGCTGCGCCGTCTGCGCGCCCGCCCCGGCGCCCACCGAACCAAGCGCGAAACCATCGGCCGCGGCGTCCAGCGCGGCGCGGCCCAAGGCGGGATAGGGATTGTCGCGCCAGTCCTTCGCGCCGCCGTTCAGAAGGTCGAAGAGGATCGCCGCCGGCACGATCGGCACGCGGGCCGAGAACACCTCGAAACCGCGGCCCTGTTCATGCAGCGCGTCCATGACCCCCTGCGCCGCGGCAAGGCCGAAGGCGCTGCCGCCGGACAACACCAGCGCATCGACGCCGGGCGCAGTCTTGTCCGGGGCCAGAAGGTCGGTCTCGCGGGTGCCCGGTGCGCCACCCATGACGGCGACAGAAGCCGTGAACGGCCCATCGCCGGTGAGCAGGGTGACGCCGGTCTTGACCCGATCATCCTGTGCATTGCCGACCCGCAATCCGGCGATATCGGTGATAAGGTTTCTCGGGCCTGGTTTCATGTCATCCAATCGTGCGGCTGCGCCGCGCAGGTTTGTTGAAAGAAGGTGAGGGGCCAGCCCCTCACGCTCCCCGGGATATTTCTGGCCAGATGAACGGATCAGATGCAGCGGCCGCCATCGACCTCCATGCAGACGCCGGTGATCATGCTGGCTTCGTCCGAGCACAGGTAGAGCGCGGCATTGGCCAGGTCCTCGGGAGTCGAGAACCGGCCCAGCGGAATGGTGGCAAGGAACTTGGCCCGCATCTCGGGGGTGTCTTCGCCGAGGAAGCTTTTCAGCAGCGGGGTTTCGCCCGCCACCGGGTTAAGCGCATTCACGCGGATGCCGAACGGAGCAAGTTCCACGGCCATTGCCTTGGTCGCGGTGATCATCCAGCCCTTGGACGCGTTGTACCAGTTCAACCGCGGGCGGGGCGAGACCCCGGCGGTCGAGGCGATGTTGAGAATGGCGCCGGAGTTGCGCGCTTTCATCTGCGGCACCAGCGCGCGTGCGGCAAGGTAGACGGACTTGCAGTTGACCGCGAAGACCCGGTCGAAATCGACTTCGCTCACATCCTCCATGGCGGCGGGCAAGTGGGTCGTGCCGGCGTTGTTCACCAGGATATCGACCGAACCGAAAAGCTCGGTCGCGCGGTCGATCATCGCGCCCACGCTGTCGCCATCCGAGACATCCGCGTGCTGCGCGACACCGCCGTATTCCGCAGCCACGGCGCGCGCCGCGTCCCCGTTGATGTCGGCGATCATCACCTGCGCGCCTTCGGCCAGAAACCGCCGGGCGATCCCGGCGCCGAACCCGGACCCGGCCCCGGTGACGATCGCGGTCTTGCCGTCCAGCCTCATGATCGGCGCGCCTCGCGCCAGTGCCGTTCGGTGCGCGCGGCGCGCCAGATCGTCCAGAGCGCCGCGACAAGGCCGATCAGACCGCCCAGATAGGCGCCTTCGTGCATCAACGCGGCCCGCAGAAAGCCCTCTGGATCGCTCAGGCCCTGTGGCAGCGCGATCCCGGCGGCCAGCGACGGCGCAAGCATGCCCAGAAGCAGGCCGCCCATCGCGCAAAGCAGCGCCGCGAAAAGAACCACGCCCATCGCACCGATCCCGGCGGCCAGCAGATGCCCGGGCTTGCGGATCAGCAAGAGACCCAGAAGAAAAACCGGCAAGCCGAGCAGCATGCCCATCCACCAGCTCGCCCGCCAACCGACCAGTGCGGCGCCAAGGCGGTTGCGGGCGTCTTCTGCGATGCCGAACTGGTCGAACTTGAGATCGAAGAAATAGCTGGCGCCCACGGAATAGCTGAGCTGGTTGTGCAGCGCGCCGAACAGGCCCGCCGCGATGGCGGCCAGACCGAGCAACAGGATGAAGACGACGGGTTTGCTCATGGTGGCCCTCCCTTTGGCTTCAGCCTATGCGCAAGCCGCGCGCGGCGTCCAGCGTCAGTAGGTCGCGCGCCCGCCGGTGGCGTCGAAGACCGCGCCGGTGGAAAAGCTGGCTTCGTCCGACGCCAGCCAGCAGGCCAGCGAGGCAATCTCGTCGACGGTGCCGAACCGGCCCATGGGAATCTTGGATTTCATGAAGGCGATATGTGCCTCGGTCATCTGGTCGAAGATCGCGGTGTGAACGGCAGCGGGCGCGATGGCGTTCACGGTGACGCCGGTGGTCGCCAGTTCCTTGCCCAGCGACTTGGTCAGCCCGATCACCGCCGCCTTGGACGCGGAATAGGCCGGCGCGTTCGGATTGCCATCCTTGCCCGCGACCGAGGCCATGTTGATGATCCGGCCCCAGCCGCGATCCTTGAGATGCCGGGCGGCGGCGCGGTTGCAATAGAACAGCCCGTGCACGTTCAGTTCGAACACCGCGCGCCAATCCTCCACCGGGTAATCCCAGGTGGTCAGGTTCGGCCCGGTGATCCCGGCGGAACAGACGACGATGTCGGGGGCGTCGTCGGTCATCGCCGTGTCGACCGCAGCCGCGTCGGTGACGTCGATCACCCGTCCGCCCGGACTGCGGTCCCAGATCGTGACGTCCGCGCCCTCGGCGGCCAGCCGGGCAGCGATGCCTGCGCCGATGCCCGAAGCACCGCCGGTGACCACGGCCTTGCGGCCCTTGAAGCGATTTTCGAACATGGCGGATTCCTCAGTCGTTGCTGATGCAAAGTGGCGCGACCTCGGAGACGAAGTCCAGCACCACGTCGAAAAAGGCCCTGGGTCGGTCACGGTCGATCATGTGCGCGGCGCCGGCGATCTCGGCATAGCGGCTGTTCGGCAAGGCCTGCGCCAAGGCACGGCCGAATTCCGGCGGCATGATCGGGTCGCATTCGCCCGACAGGACCAGCGCCGGGCAGCTTACCTGTGCCAGTGCGGCACGGAAATCGAAGCGGCCCTGTTCGTTGTCGGGGCCGTTGTAGTGCATCGCAACAGGGTTCTTGACGATCATCCGAGCCATGATGTCCGGGTCCAAACCCCGTGTCGCGTAGAGCGGCAGGCAGGTTTCGAAATAGGCCTGGCGGCTTTCGGGGGTGGGGGCGCTCCAATAGGCGCGGGCCACCTCGCCGGCCTTTGGGTCGAGCGCGGCGAAAGCGGCGTAGATCGCTTCGAAATCGGTGCGCGCGGTGGTCGAGCCTAGGAGCAGAGCGCCGGGGTGGTCGGGGTGGCGCGTGGCATAGGCCTGTGCCACGACCCCGCCGAAAGAGGCGCCGTAGACGATGGGGCGGACGATGCCCAGCGTGTCGCACAACGCGCGGATATCATCGCCCCATTGCGCCAGCGTCCAGTCCGCAGGGTCGCCGTCGTCGCTGCGCCCGTTGCCGCGCAGGTCGATGTAGACGAGCTGGCACAGGTCGGTCAGGCCCGACATCTGGGGTTTGTAGATCGAATGGTCGGCGCCGGGGCCTCCATGGATCAGGATCATCGTCGGGCGCGGCACCATGGCGGGGCCCTGCGCGACCAGGCCCGCGCCGTCGATGTCGATGAAGTGCCTTGTGCCGTTCAGGACCAGGTACACGAGATCATCCGTGATAGGCCGCCACGGTCTTGAGGCTGGAAAAACCGTAAAGCGCCTCAAACCCCTTTTCCCGTCCGTGGCCGGATTTGCCCGTGCCGCCGAAAGGCAGTTCCACCCCGCCGCCCGCGCCGTAATTGTTGATGAAGACCTGACCCGAGCGCAGTTTGCGCGCAAGCCGCATCTGCCGCGCGCCATCGCGGGTCCAGACGCTGGCGACCAGGCCGTAATCGGTGCCGTTGGCGATGTGCAGCGCTTCGTCTTCGGTGTCGAACGGGATCAGCACCTGGACCGGGCCGAACACTTCGTCCTGCGCCAGCGGGTGGCTGGGCGGCACCGGCCCGAACAGGCTGGGTGGGACGTAGTGGCCGGGCGGCAGGTCGGCCGGCAGAGCGGCCTGCGCGAGCAAAGGCAGGTCTGAGGCCCGGTCGAGGAAACCCAGCACGCGCGCCTTTTGCGTGGCGTTGATCAGCGGGCCGATATCGGGGTCGTCCGATGCCGGGCCGACGCGTTTGGCGCGATAGGCTTCGGCCATGCGTTGCGCAACGGCATCGTAAACTCCGCGCTGCACCAGGATGCGCGAGGATGCCGAACAGGTCTGCCCGGCATTCTGCAGCCCGGCATTCACGAGAAAGGGCAGGGCGGCATCGAGATCGGCATCGTCGAACACCAGCTGGGGCGACTTGCCGCCCAGTTCCAGCGTCACCGGCACCACGTTGGCCCCGGCTGCGATCTGCACCGCCGCGCCGGTGGCGACCGAACCGGTAAAGCTCAGATGCTGGATGCCCGGGTGCGCCGACAATGCCGCGCCCGCCTCGGCGCCCAGTCCCGGCACCACGTTCAGCGCCCCTGCGGGCAGCCCGGCCTCGTGTGCCAGATGTGCGAAGATCAACGCGGTCAGACAGGCATCCTCGGCCGGTTTCAGAACGCAGGCATTGCCCATCGCCAGGGCCGCACCGACCGATCTGCCGATGATCTGCATCGGGTAGTTCCACGGGACGATGTGCCCGGTCACGCCATGTGGCTCGCGCAACGTGTACACAGTGTATCCATCGAGATAGGGAATGGTCTGCCCCATCACCTTGTCCGCCGCGCCGCCGTAGAATTCGCAATAGCGCGCCAGGGCCCTTGCATCCGCCCGCGCCTGGGTGACGGGCTTGCCGACGTCGAGCGCCTCCAGTTCGGTCAGCAGGTCTTCGTTCTGTTGCACCAAACCTGCCAGACGCATCAGGATGCGCCCGCGCTCGGCCGCGGTCGTCCTGCCCCACGCGCCGTCGCGCGCGGATTGGGCGGCCTGGACCGCGGCGTCGATCTGGGCTGGACCGCCCTTGGCGATGCGCCCGATTTCCGCGCCGGTTGACGGGTTGGTCAAGGGCAGCGTGCCGGGCCCGTCAATCCAGCCGCCACCGATGAACATCCGGGCGGGGTCAATCGGCAGGTTGGGCAGCATGGCGTTCTCCGATCTCGGGCAGGTGCGGCGCGGCGGCGATCAGCGCGCGGGTATAGGGATGGGCCGGATTTCCGAAAACCTCTTCGGTCGGGCCCTGTTCGACGATCTCGCCGGCCTGCATCACCAGTACGCGGTCGGTGATGCCGCGCACGACGCTCAGGTCATGACTGATGAAGAGATAGGCCATGCCGATCTCGCGGCTGAGCCGGGCGATCAGGTCGAGGATCTGGGCCCGCACGCGGACGTCCAGCGCCGAGACCGCCTCGTCGAAGACGATGAGTTCCGGCCGGGTGATCAGCGCCCGCGCGATCGCGATGCGCTGACGCTGGCCACCGGAAAAGGCGTGGATGTACTTGTGCCGGTCGTCCGGTGACAGTCCGACGGCGGTCAGGGCCTCGGCAACGGCATCCGCACGCGCAGCGCCCTGCGGCGGATCGTTCAAAAGGTGGAAGGGTTCGGTGATCAGGCGATCGACGCGGTGGCGGGGGTTGAAGCTGCCGTACGGGTCCTGGAACACGACCTGCATCTTGCGCCGAACCGCGAGATCGGGATGGCCGTGGTGAAAGACGGGTCTGCCGTCCAGCGTGATCGTGCCGGATTGAAGCGGCTCGAGTCCCAGGATGGCGCGAGTCAGCGTGGATTTCCCGCAGCCGGATTCGCCCACCAGACCCACGCGTTCGCCCCTGTCGACGGTCAGCGAAACGTCGTTGACGGCGTTGAAAAGCGGCCGGTCGGCGAACGGGTTGCGGCGCGGCAGGGCATAGCGCCGGGTGGCGTTGCGCACTGCCAGAAGCACACCGTGCGACGGACGTGCGGCCAGGTTCGCGCGGTGGCGCGAGGCTTCGAACAGGGCGCGGGTATAGGGGTGGCGCATCTGGGTCAGCACATGGCGCGTCTGCCCCTGTTCGACGATCTCTCCGGACTTCATCACCGCGATCCGGTGCGCCATGTCGGCCACCACGGCAAGGTCGTGCGTGATGATCATCAGGGCCATGTTTTCTTCGCGCACCAGACCCTTGAGCAGGTCGAGGATCTGCGCCTGCGTCGTGACATCGAGCGCGGTGGTCGGTTCGTCCGCGATCAACAATTTCGGCCGCAGCGCGATGGCCATGGCGATGCCGACACGCTGGCGTTGCCCGCCGCTGAGTTCGTGCGGATAGCGAGTGAGGGGAAAGCGGTCGGGCGGCAAGCCGACTCGGGTCAGGACCGAGCGGGCACGTTCTTCGGCCTTGCCGGGGGGCATCGCCTTGTGGATCAGGATGGTTTCCATCACCTGTGCGCCGATGGTCTGCACCGGGTTCAGCGCGGTCATCGGTTCCTGGAAGATCATGCCGATCTCGCGTCCGCGCAGATCGCAAAGCTGCGGCTCGGCCAGGCGCAGCAGGTCGTTGCCCTCGAACCGGACCGCCCCGGTCATCTCGGCGGATTGCGGTTCGAGCCGCATCGTGGCCAGCGCGGTCATCGACTTGCCCGACCCGCTTTCGCCGGTCAGCGCCACGATTTCGCCGGGCGCGATGTCCAGCGACAGGCCCTTGAGGATCGGCGTGCCGTGGATCGACAGGCGCAGGGTGTCGAGCGCGAGCAAGGTCATGTGCGGATCACCCTGAGCCGCGGATCGAGCGCGTCGCGCATCCCGTCGCCGAGCAGGTTCAGGCCCAGCACGGTGAAGACGATGGCGAGACCGGGCATGATCGCCACGTGGGGCGCCAGCGCCACCATGGTCTGGGCATCCGCCAGCATCCGGCCCCAGCTGGGGGTCGGCGGCTGCGCGCCGAGGCCGACATAGCTCAGGCCCGCCTCGGCGAGGATGCCAAGCGAGAACTGGATCGTTCCCTGCACGATCAACAGGTTGGCGACGTTGGGCAGGATATGTTCGACGCTGATGCGGGTGGCGGATTTCCCCGCGACGCGGGCAGCCAGGATGAAATCGCGGGTCCACAGGCTGAGCGCGGCGCCGCGGGTCAGGCGGGCGAAGACCGGGATGTTGAAGATGCCGATGGCGATGATCGCATTCACCGCGCCGGCGCCGAAAACCGCGGTGATGAGGATGGCGATGACCAGGCTTGGAAAGGCGAAGATCAGGTCGTTCATGCGCATGATGACCTCGTCCAGCCAGCCGCCCTTGCGGGCTGCGGCGGCAAGGCCCAAGGGCACGCCGAGACCCATGCCGATGCCCACCGCGACCAGCGCGACGGCGATGGAGGTGCGCGCGCCGACCATCAGCATCGACAGGATGTCGCGACCGAAATGATCGGTGCCCAGCAGGTGGTCCGCGTTCGGAGATTGAAGGCGCGCCGCGATGTTCAGGGTGGTGACGTCATGGGGCGTCCATGCGAACGATAGCAACGCCGCCACAACGAAAAGTAAAGACAGCGCACCGCCGAGAATCAGCGACCGGCTCATGTCCGGCTCCTCAGCCGCGGATCGACCCAAGCATAGGCGAGATCGACCAGGAAATTCACAACGATCACGGCAAAGACCAGCAGCATCACCACCGATTCCACGACGATCAGGTCGCGCTGGCTGATGCTTTGGAAGATCAGCCGCCCCAGCCCGGGCAGGAAGAACACCTGTTCGATGATGATCGCCCCGGCAAGAAGGAACGAGAATTGCAGGCCGATGATGGTCAGGACCGGGATCAGGGCATTGCGCAACCCGTGGCGCCACAGCGCCTGGCGACGCGACAGGCCCTTGGCGCGGGCGGTGCGCATGAAATCCTCGCCCAGGATGTCGATCAGCGCCGAGCGCATCACGCGGGTCAGGATCGCGGCCTGCGGCAGGGCCAGGGCGATGGCGGGAAGCGTCAGTGATTTCAACGCCTTGGCAGGATCGTCCCAGCCCGGAAATCCACCCGCCGAAAACCAGCGCAGGTTGATGGCGAAGAGCAGGACGAGCAGCATGGCGAACCAGAAATTCGGGATCGCGACGCCCAGCTGGGTGGCGGCCATGACACCGATATCGCCGGACCTTCCCCGCGTCGCCGCGGCCAGCAGGCCCGCCGGGATGGCGATCAGCGTCGACAGCGTGAGGGCGTAGAGCGCCAGCGGCAGCGAAATCCACAGCCGGTCCGCCACCATGTCCGACACTGGGCTGCGATAGGTGTAGGAGATACCGAGATCGCCCGTCAGCATTCCACCTATCCAGTTGAAATATCGAACATATTTCGGAGCATCGAGGCCAAGTTCGGCGCGCAGGGCGGCGACCGTATCGGGCTGCGCGTTGATCCCCAGCATATAGCTGGCAGGATCGCCCGGCGCGACTTCGACCACGAGAAAGATGACCAGCGAGGCGACGGCCAGGCTGACGATCAGCGAGGTGAGACGGCGCAGCATATAGGCCCACATGGCGCCACGTTAGGGGGGCGCAGGGCGGCGGTCCAGAGGCCGGTTAACGGGCCGCGCGGCGGGGTTAACGCAACGCCCGGTGGCGTGTTTCGCCGGGTTGAGCGCTGGGCGGGGCCGGCAATCCGTCCCGTTTTCGTCGATTCCGGTACGGATTGGTGCGGGCGCTCCAGGCCGATTTCGCGGGCCGGAACAGCAATCCGTCCTGTTTTGCCGGATTTCGGGACGAATTGGGGCGGTGGCAGGCGCCGGGCAAAAAAACTGGAGTGAAACATCGTTAACGGGGGCGTTGCGCGTCTGCGGGACACGTGCCCGAGACGCCCGCAGGGGAAGATCAAATCCCGATGCCGCTCAGATCCACCGAGGTCCCGGCTTTCCGACATGCGCGGGTCACGGAAACGGTCGCTTGGGTCGGGGACAGACACGGTTGAGATCTGGCCTGTGCTGCGGCGCGGAGACCGTCCGGTTCGAGCCCAGATTACCGAATGCTGCGGACTGCACCAATGTCCGTCTGCTCGTGCTGCAAAACCTGTTAGGTCCTGAGCGAGACTTCCATGTGGTGTTCCTTTCCGTTCGGTCCATCGAATATTGGGCCGCTGTCCGACATTCCGTATTCTCGGTAAACTGCAACCGCAGGCTTGTTCTCAGCATCGACTGCAAGACTCAGCAGTTCAGTATCCGGCCATACGTCCCTGACGTATTGCATCGCTTGTCTGAACGCTTGATGTCCGTATCCTTTTTGCTGCCATGGCAGGGCGATCTTCAAGCCATGTACTGAAATCCTTTGATCTTCGGGTGCTGCTTGCCGCCGAAACAAGACCATTCCGACCGGGCTTTCGTGTATAACGAAGCATAGACCAAGGACTTGCTCTCTCGGCGCAATCTCCCAGTCTTCAATGGACTCCAGGAATGACTTTCCCAAGACCTCTTGTCGCTTCGACACTCGGAGTTGTCGAAGTGCGGTGAACTGCTTGTCGGAGAGTGCGCCGATTTCCATTAAAGAAAGCTCATTACTCATAATTGAAATCTTCGCAGAGGCCAGAGACACGATCAATAGCTGCCCTTCGGCTTGGCAGCATCAATTCCCGCTTCGTCCGCCAAGCCGACCTTGGATGCCTTCGGGAGACCCGCATGGCCGACATAAAGCGTCAGATGTCCGCTCTTAGCCCTTGGCGGACGGTAAGGGCCGGAGCAAAGTAGGGCCGCGCCCTCCCAAGGGGGAGGGAGGGCGCGGCCCGGCGGGCTTCGCCCTTGATTCCGGGCCAAGGCACGCCTTTGGCCGAACGTCCGCTTCGTCCGCCAAGCCGACCTTGGATGCCTTCTGGAGACCCGCATGGCCGACATAAAGCGTCAGATGTCGGCTCTGAGCCATTGGCGGACGTTCGGGTTCAGCCGCGACAGCGCCGGACCGGGGGACGGCGCAGCTTTGGGCCGAATTGCCGCGCTTTATCGCAGCCAATCCCGCCCTCGATCCGAGCAAGGTGCAGACGGTGACAAAGCGCCGGCCCATCGGGCCGGGTCATGCCGCAGGCATGCCGTTGGCATGACCGCTGGCGCGGCGGGCCTGCGGCCCTTGATTCCGCGCCTTGGGTGCTCTGAACGACCGTCCCCTTCGTCCGCACAGCAGACACTACCCCCGAGCCACACCCCTTTGTGCCGAAACGGTCGTTCTCGCCGGGCTTTTCCCGGTTTCGGCGATTGCTGTCGGGTGCGGCGGGGTGAACCCCGCGCCAGGCGGCAGGTGCGGTCGGCAGGGCGGAGAGTTCCCCGCCCCGCGGGTCACTCGGTCCAGCGCACGCCGGTCAGGTCGGTGGCCTGGGTCGGCGCGTTCTGCCAGAGGCCTTCGAGCCGGGCATCGGCCACGGTGGGGAAAGCCAGCTGGAACAGGTAGCCGTTGACGTAGTCGCCGGCGATCAGCTCTTGCATCTGGTGCAACAGCGCGGTGCGCTGTTCGGGATTGGCCGTCGCGGTCAGCTGACCGTTCAGCGCCTGAAAGGCGGGGCTGTCATACTGGAAGTAATAGTCGGGCCGGGCATAGATGCCGATATCGAAAGGTTCGGTATGGCTGACGATGGTCAGGCCGAAATCCTTGCCGCGGAACACCTCTTCGAGCCATTGCGCCCATTCCAGGTTGGTGATCTCGGTCTGGATGCCGACGGCGCGCAGTTGCGCGGCGATGATTTCGCCGCCGCGGCGCGCATAGGACGGCGGCGGCAGTTTCAGCGTCGTGGTGAAGCCGTCCGGCAGACCGGCCTCGGCCAGAAGCGATTTCGCCAGTTCGGGGTCATGGACGGAATTGCCGGTCAGGTCGACATAGTCGGGATTGTGCGGTGCGAAATGGGTGCCGATCGGGGTGCCCAGGCCGAACATCGCGCCGTCGATGATCGCCTGGCGGTCGATGGCATGGGCGATGGCCTTGCGCACCAGCGGATTGTCGAGCGGCGGCATCTTGTTGTTGATCGACAGGATGGTTTCGCCCTCGGTCGAGCCGACCAGCACCTTGAATCGCGGATCGCCCTCGAATTGCGGCAGGTTTTCCGGCGCCGGGTAGCCGGCGAAGGCGTCGATATCCTGCGCCATCATCGCGGCGAAGGCGGCGGTGGGATCGGAGATGAACTTGAAGGTGGCATCGGTCAGCGCGGGCTTGTCGCCCCAATAGGCCGAGTTCTGCGTCAGCGTGATGCTGTCGCCCTGTTTCCATTCCACGAACCGGAAGGGGCCGGTGCCGATGGGGGTCTGCTTGATGGCGTCGATCGATTCCGGCGCGACGATCACGGCGTCGCCCCAGGCCATGTTGAACAGGAAATTGCCGTCGGGCTGGGACAGGGTCACCACGACGGTTTGCGGATCGGGGGTGGCGACATCGGCGATCCCGGCGAACAGCGCCTTTTGCGCGTTGGCGCTGTCTTCGGCGCGGGCGCGGTCGAGGCTGAATTTCACGTCCGCCGAATCCATCGTCGAGCCGTCGTGAAAGGTGACGCCGTCGCGCAGCGTGAAGGTATAGGTCAGCCCGTCGTCCGAGATGTCCCAGCCCGATGCGAGGCCGGGCACCACGGCGCCGGTTTCGGTAAAGCGGGTGAGTCCCTCGAACACGTTGGAATAGAGCACGCTGTCGATGGCGCCGGCCGCGGCCGAGGTCGGGTCGAGATGCGGCGGTTCCAGTTGCAGGGCGATGGTCAGGTCGGTCTGCTGGGCCTGCGCGGCGGAGGCGGTCAGCAGCAGCGCGGCAAGGCTGGGGCGGAGGGTCATGGCGGGGCTCCCGGTTGGTTTTGGGCCGAGTGTTCCGCTTTGACGGGACGTAATCAAGGATTAACCGGCTTTGCCGACGCGCGGCGCGATGCTAGGAGCGCTGTCCAGTGACCGTGACAGCAGGAGTGCCCGATGAGCGCGACCGCCCGCAAGACCGCCCCGATGGCCGACGACATCCGCGCCCGCAAGGGTGGGGTGCCGCTGGTCAGCCTGACCGCCTACACCACGCCGATGGCGCAGATCATGGACGACCATTGCGATTTCGTGCTGGTGGGCGACAGCGTCGGCATGGTGCTGCATGGCCTGCCCTCGACGCTGGGGGTCACGATGGAGATGATGATCCTGCACGGCCAGGCGGTGGCGCGGGGTCTGAGCCGGGCGATGATGGTGATCGACATGCCCTTCGGGTCGTACGAGGAAAGCCCGGCGCAGGCCTTCCGCAACGCCGCGCGGCTGATGGCCGAGACCGGCGCGGGCGCGGTCAAGCTGGAAGGCGGGGTGGCGATGGCCGACACCATCGCCTTCCTGGTGGCGCGCGGCGTGCCGGTGATGGCGCATATCGGCCTGACCCCGCAATCGATCAACACGCTGGGTGGCTACAAGGTGCAGGGCCGCGGTGATGCCGGTGCCGCGCTGATGGCCGATGCGCAGGCCGTGGCGCGGGCGGGCGCCTTTGCGGTGGTGCTGGAGAAGGTGCCGGAAAGCCTGGCCGACAAGGTGACGGCGGCGGTCGGGATCCCGACGATCGGCATCGGCGCCTCGGCCGGCTGCGACGGCCAGATCCTGGTGGTGGACGACATGCTGGGGCTGTTCACCGCGTTCAAGGCGAAGTTCGTGAAACGCTATGCGACGCTGGGCGAGCAGGCCGGGGCGGCGATCGCGGCCTATGCCGAGGACGTGCGGGCGCGCCGTTTTCCGGGGCCCGAGCACGTCTTTGGCGATGCCGCGCCGGAGACCAAGGCATGACGCCGCCGATTGTCCGCACCAAGGCAGAGCTGCAAGCGCGGGTCGATGACTGGAAGCGCGCGGGCGCGGTGGTCGGCGTGGTGCCGACCATGGGCGCGCTGCACGAGGGGCATCTGAGCCTGGTCGCCGCGGCGAAGGCGCAATGCGACCGGGTGATCGTGACGATCTTCGTCAATCCGCGGCAGTTCAACAGCCCCGAGGACCTGGCCAACTACCCCCGCACCGAGAAGGAGGACGCGCGCAAGCTGGAACGCTTTGCGGTGGACGCGGTCTATGTGCCCGGCGGCGAGGAGATCTATCCCGACGGGTTCTGCACGACGGTCTCGGTGGCGGGGTTGACCGATGTGCTGTGCGGCGCGCACCGGCCGGGGCATTTCGACGGCGTGGCGACGGTGGTGACCAAGCTGTTCACCCAGACGATGGCGGACCGGGCGTATTTCGGCGAGAAGGATTTCCAGCAGTTGCAGGTGGTGACACGGCTGGCGCGCGACCTGGACCTGGGGGTGACGGTGGTGGGCTGCCCGACGATCCGCGACATCGACGGGGTGGCGTTGTCGTCGCGCAACCTGCTGTTGTCGGACAAGGCGCGCGGCCGGGCGCCGGCGCTGATCGAGGCGCTGGAGGCGGTCGCGGCGGGGCTGCGCGGCGGGCAGACGCTAGGAGAACTGCGCCCGGCGGCGGAGGCGCGGCTGGCGGCGGCGGGGTTCACCGATATCGACTATCTCGACCTGCGGGCGGTGGACGACCTGAGCGCGCTGGAGACCCCCGAGCGCCCGGCGCGGCTGCTGGCGGCGGCCTGGCTGGCCGGTGTGCGGCTGATCGACAACATCGCGGTGTGATCGGCGCCCGAGCCGATCGTGCGCCTGCGGCGCGCTCTTTCCCGCTGGGGCCTTGCCCCAGACCCCATGCGAGGCGCTGCCTCGCGCTCCGGGATATTTATGGCCAGATGAAGGGGCGGATCGGCGACACCCCCGATCGGGGGCACGGGGGGATGCGGAAGCCGCCGAGGGGGCGGCTGTCGACGTGCCGGATGCGGTTGCGGATCGCGGTGGATCGACAGGGTATTGCGTTGCGGGACGGCCGCCATGCGGGACGGGGCCGTCGTTCAGCGCGCTTGCGCAGTGCATTCGAACAGACGGAGCATCGCGGAGAGGCGTTCCAGCGCGTCGGCATCCAGAACCGTTTGCGACAGATCGATCTCGAGTTCCTTGAGAAGGTGGTATTCGTCTTCGGTGCGAACCTTGCCGCGCTTCAAAACGCGGTCGGCGGTTTTTCGCAGCGTTCCCGCCTGGCTGTGAAAGCCGACCCCCAGCGTTTCCCTGAATTCATCGAGAAACCGATCCACTTCGCGCCGGGTTTCATCGCTCAGCCTTGCCATGTTGGCCAGATCGCTTGCGCCATGTGCGTACCAGGCGCGAACCTCCCTGAGGACGGACAGGCGGTTCTTGTCGGTGGCGGTGTCGAACAGGTGCAGGAAGTGGGAACCGGGCAGGACGACCTCATCGGCGAGGGCGCTTTCGTCCACGCCGGGATGTTGGCGCTTGAGCCGGGACAGCCGCCAGGCCCGGTAGAGGTCGAGGCCCTTGAGAAGCCGGACGAGTTCGTCCCTGAGCGGTTGGTTGTCTTTCGTGTGGGGCATGAAAACCTGCTGGCGGATCCGGCCCGCGTCTGCATTGCGAATGTCGAGAGAGGGCTGCAAGCGGGGGTATGTCGGCTTTGTGCAAGTCCTTTCGGTTCAGCCCAGCAACAGGCGTTCCAGCGTCCGGCCCATGACCTTGGCGCTGTCGAGCATGTCGGCGATGCCGACCCATTCGTCGGGCTTGTGGGCCAGTTCCAGCACGCCGGGGCCGTAGGCGATGCAGTTGCGCAGCTTGCCGATGCGGTCGATGTGCTTCTGGTCGTAGGAGCCCGGCGAGGCGACATAGGCGGCATCCCGGCCCATCACGTCGCGGATCGCCTGGGCGACGGTGGTGACGACCGGTGCGTCGCGGTCGGTCATCGAGGGGATGACGCGGTTGATCTCGCGGATGGCGTAGTCGAAGCCGGGGCGGGTGGCCTTGAGGTGGTCGAGCAGCGACAGGATCTCGTCGCGCACGCCGTCGACGCCTTCCTCGATCAGAAAGCGGCGGTCGATCACGATGCGGCAGCTGTCGGGCACGCAATGGGCGGGCAGGCCGGTGTAATCGGCGGGCTGTTCGGGCTGGCCGCCATGGATCGAATTGATGTTCATCGTCGATTGGCGCGCGCCGTCGGGCACCACCGGCATGTCGGTGCGGCGCTGCGCCATGGCGGGGAACAGCCGGGCCTCGAAGGTTTCCAGAACCGCGCCCATGTGGCGCACCGCGCAATCGCCGAGGAAGGGCATGGAACCGTGGGCGATCTCGCCCCTGGTTTCGATCTCAGCCCACCAGCCGCCGCGATGACCCAGGCAGATGCGGTCCTTGCCCAGCGGTTCGGGGATGATGACATGCTGCACGCGGGCGGGGTCGAAATACCCCTGTTCGGCCAGATGCGCGACGCCGCCATAGCCGCCGGATTCCTCGTCGGCGGTGGCGCTGATCTCGATCGCGCCTGTATACGTGTTGTATTCTTCGAGAAACGTCTCGGCCGCGATGATCGAGGCGGCCAGCCCGCCCTTCATGTCGCAGGCGCCGCGGCCATAGATGCGGTCGCCGTCCTGTTCGGCGCCGAAGGGGTCGCGGGTCCAGCCCGAACCGACCTCGACCACGTCGGTATGCGAGTTGAAATGCACGCAGGGCCCGGGCGCGGCGCCGTCGCGGCGGGCCACGAGGTTCCAGCGCGGAAAGCGGTCGCTGTCGCCCGGCGCGCCATGGGCGCGGATCATCTCGCAGGCGAACCCGCGGTGTTCCAGGCGCCGCGCCAGCAGGTCGCAGATCGCGCGGTAGTTTTCGCCCGGCGGGTTTAGGGTGGGGATGCGGATCAGCTCTTGCGTCAGCGCGACCAGGGCGTCGCGCCGGGCGTCGATGCGGGCGAAGAGGGCGTCGGACATGGGAACCTCCGGGGGGGTACTGTCAGGCGATTTGGCGGGCAGGGCAAGGCGATCGTTGAGGGATGATCGGCGCCGTTTTTCGTGCTAAGGTTGTCCTTGCGCCGTATTTCCGGCGCCCGGTCCGCAGGGCCGGCACAGATGGATTGTGACGACAAGGAGTTGCGCGATGACGCCCGAGGAGTTCCTGGACCAGGTTGCCGCGGCGGCCGAGGCCGATGACGTGGAGGCGCTGGAGGCGCTGGGTCAGCATTTCACCGAGGGTGGCCAGCCCGCCCTGCCGTTCCAGCCCGATATCCGTCTGCGTGGACAGGTCGTCGACAGCGAGGAGGAATCGGCGCTGGCGATGAACATCGCCAATGGCTGGGCGCGCAGCTACCGGCTGGCGGTGTTCCGGCGGCGCATCCGCGCGGGCTATGCCGGGCCGGTGATCGTCAGCGAGGGCGACAGCTGGTTCCAGTATCCCTGGCTGCTGCATGACGTGATCGACCACCTGATGGAGCCCTACGCGATCAACTCGCTGGGGGCGGCGGGCGACACGCTGGCCAACATGCTGGCGATGGCGGAATACCGCGCCGCGATCGCCGATACCGGCGCGCGGGTCTTCCTGTTCTCGGCCAGCGGCAACGACGCCCTGGGCGGTGGCGACCTGGCCAACCTGCTGAACCGGTATCAGCCGGGCATGGAGCTGGACGACGTGCTGCGCCACGACCGGGTGGGCGCGATGCTGGCGGGGATCGAACAGGGTTACGACACCGTGATCCGCGAGGCGCTGGCGGTGCGGCCGGGGCTGCAGGTGTTCTTTCACGGCTATGACCGGCCGGTGCCGCGCAAGGGCGGCACCTGGCTGGGCAAGCCGATGGCGGGCCTGGGCATTCCGCAGGGCTTGCAGACGATCATCGTCGGCCATCTGATCGACCTGCTGAACGCACGGCTGCACCAGCTGGCGGCGCGGTTTCCGGGCCGGGCGCACCATGTCGATTGCCGCGGGCGGGTGGGGGCCAGCGTGAATTCCTGGTATGACGAGCTGCATCCCCGCAATCCCGGCTATGGCCGCGTCGCCGCACAGTTCGAGGCGCAGATCCGCGCCGTCGACGAGATCGCGCCGCCGCTGCCGGTGCCGCCGATGCCGTTCGACGAACTGGCATTGCCGGGCGAGCCGGTGACGCCGCAGGACCTGGCCTGGGCCGAGGCGGCGGTGCCAGAGGAGGCGATCATCGGGCCCGAGGCGGGCGCGGTGATCGGAGAGGCGCGCGGCGCGCATCTGAGCGCGATGGACCTGCGCATCCTGGACGAATACCAGGCGTTGCAATCCGAGATGCGCGAACCCGAGCAGAACAAGCGTCTGCGCGCGCGCCGCCACATGGTGCCCGAGGACGACGACAACGCGTTTGAGCGCATCCTGGGCAAGTCCAACCTGTTCCCGGTCAATTTCCTGTCGCGCGGCGCGCGCAAGGCGCAGTCGGTGGCCAAGGTGCAGCTGTTCGTGCGGGGCGATATCCCCATCGGATCGGGGTCGGGGTTCCTGGTGGGGCCGGGGCTGATGCTGACCAACAACCACGTTCTGGCCAGCCGCGACGCGGCGGCGCGGGCCAAGGCGATCTTCAACTTCCAGGACGACGACAAGTTCCAGCCGCTGCCGACGCAGACCTTCGACATCACGTCCGAGATCTTTTTCACCTCGGACCGGACGGCGCTGGATTTCACCTTTGTCTCGGTGCGGATGGACAACGACCGCGGCGAGAGCCTCGAGCCGTTCGGGCATTTCACGCTGATCGAGGAATCGGGCAAGGCGGTGAAGGGCGAACCGGTGTCGATCATCCAGCATCCGCGCGGCGACCGGAAATCCATCGCCTTGCGCGACAGCACCATCGTCGGCGTGAAGGGCGATTTCATCTATTACAGCACCGATACCGAGCCCGGCAGTTCCGGCGCGCCGGTGCTGAACGACCAATGGCTGCCGGTGGCGCTGCATCACCGGTCGGTGCCGCATCCCGAGATCGAGGGGCGCTGGATCGCCAACCGCGGCATCCGCATCAGCCAGATCTTCCGCGTGCTGCGCGACGCGGCGGCCGAGGGCGACCTGGACGCGGTGACGATCCTGCGGCTGATCGGGGCGGAACCGGCGGCGGTGCCGGTGCCGGCGCCGGAACCGGCCGGGCGGCTGCGGCCCAAGGAGGACCGGTTCATGCCGGGACTGGCGCCCACCGGGCCCGACCTGGACGTCACCCATAGCGACGAGACCTTCAGCCCCGACCGCTGGGAGGGCGAACAGGGCTATGACCCGGATTTCCTGTCGCGGCCGGTTCCGTTGCCGCTGCCCGCGGGAGGCGATGGCGTGCGCCGGGTCGGCGGCCGGCCCGACCTGCCCTACAAGCATTTCTCGGTCGTGATGCATCGCGACCGGCGGCTGGCGATGCTGACCGCCTGCAACACCGACGGCGCCCAGTTGCGGCGGCTGCGGCGGTCGGGGCGCTGGCGGCTGGACCCGCGCCTGCCCGTCGACGCGCAGGTCGACAACGCCGCCTATGTCGACAACGCCTATGACCGCGGCCACCTGGTGCGGCGGGTGGCGCCGATGTGGGGGACCGAGGCCGAGGCCCGCGCCGCCATGGCCGACACGTTCCACTATACCGTCTGCGCGCCGCAGCATGCGCGGCTGAACCAGGGCATCTGGCTGGAGCTGGAGGATTACATCCTGGAATGGGCCGAGGCGCACCAGTTCCGGGTGTCGATCTTTACCGGACCGGTGTTCCGCGCCGACGACCCGGTCTATCGCGGCATCGTGCAGGTGCCGGCGGATTACTGGAAGGTCGCGGTGGCCGACACGCCGGCGGGGCTGCGGGCGGTGGGCTATCTGCACACGCAGAAGAACCTGATCCCCACGGTGGACGAGGCGTTCGGCGATTACCGCACGCACCGGGTGCCGATCCATGTCATCGAACAGCTGACCGGGATCGGGTTCGAGACGGTACAGCCCTTTGACGTGGCCGCCGGCGGGTTCGAGGCGGCAGGCGCGGTGCGGATCGTGCGCGGGCCCGAGGATATCGGGTTCTGAGGCGGGAGGGCGGCCAAGACCCCCCGGGCGCGAATGGCGGCGCAGCCGCCGTGCCATTGCCGGGCCGCCACCCGGCACGGCGATTTGTCACCATGCGCGCGGCAGTCGGCCTGGCGCGCGATTGCACCATGAAGCGCGCTGTTCGGCGGTGTGATCGCCGCACCGCGGCCCGGCGATGGCGCGGCTCGTGTCGCCCTACGGCAACCGCAGCAACGGCGCCTTGCCCAGCGGGATCGGCCCCAGCGACACCCGGCCTTCGTCGAAACCCAGCGGCAGGTCCAGCGTCTGGGCATTGCCCGACAGCCCGGCCAGCAGGCCCAGCCCCTGTTCCAGCGTCTGCGCCAGCCCGTCGCCGATCCGGCCCGCGTCGCGCGCCTGGGCCAGCATCTCGCGCCAGTTCACCGCCTTGAGCGACAGCGACCCGTCGGCGCGGCCGCGCGCGTCGACATCCAGGTCGCCCGCCAGTTTCAGTTCCAGCCCGCCCGACCTGTATTCCGCCAGCCGCAGCTCGATCCGTTCCGGTTGCGGCCGGCCGTCCTGCACGCTGGCGCGCTGCCAGTCCTGGTCGAAGCGCACCTGCGCATCCAGCGCCAGCGCGTCGAAGCGCCCCGTGGTGATCTGCGGCAGCGTGCCTGGGCGGCCGGCGGCGGCGTCGGCGCTGAGCGCGACGCGGTAGGTGCGGGGCCGGGTCTCGACCTCGTGCAGGGCGCCGGCCAGCCCGGCCAGCGCCAGCGCCTGGTCCGGCCCGTCGAGGTTGAGCACGGCCGCTTCCAGCCCCAGCCGCATGATCCGCCCGCCGGGTTCCGAGATCACCGAGGCGCGCAGCCCGTCCGAGGTGATCTGCCAGGCGCCGTCGGTCCCGGACACCGTCTGGCTGTCGGCGAAGGCGAGGATGTGGTGGCCGGGCTTGTAGACCAGCGACAGGATCTGCAGGAACGGCGCGGACCAGACCAGGTTCGTGTCGGGATCGGCCAGCACCGGGTCGGTCAGGGTGATGTCCAGCCGGTTGGGAAAGCCGCGGATCGCCAGATCGCCGTATTCGGCCTGCCAGCCTTCGGACCGGCGGTCTTCGAACCAGCGCTCGATCTCGGTCCGAAGGGTCGTGGATTGCCAGAACCAGTAACCGGACCATCCCAGCCCGGCGAGAATGATCACGATGGCCAGACGTTTCACCAACGACCCCTTTGAATTCGCGCACGAGGTGGTGTTTACAGGCGCCCGGAACAAAGGACCAGTTGCATGACGCTTTGGGTGTTCGGATACGGATCGCTGCTGTGGGATCCCGGTTTTGAGGTGGCCGAGCAGGCGCATGCGCGGCTGACCGGCTGGGCGCGCAGTTTCTGCATGCGGTCGATCCATCACCGCGGCACGGAAACCGATCCCGGCCTGGTGCTGGCGCTGGATGCCGCACCGGGCCATGTCTGCGACGGGCTGGCGCTGCGGGCCGCGCCGGGTTCGGAGGACGCGACGCTGCGCTATCTGCGCGAGCGCGAGCTGATCTCGTCGGCCTATCTGGAAAAGATGCTGGCGGTCGATCTGCACGATGGCCGCCGCGTCGAGGCCGTGACCTACGTGATCGACCCGCATCACGTGCAGTATTGCGGCGGGCTGGCGCTGGAGGACCAGGCGCGGATCATCGCCACGGCGGTGGGTGGGCGCGGGCCGAACCACGAATACCTGGCCAACACCGCCCGCCACCTGGCCGAGCTGGGCATTCCCGACGACGACCTGCACTGGCTGACCGACCGGGTCGAGGCGCTGCGGCGATAGCCCTTGGCTAAGGTCTGGCAAAGGCTTAGGGTCCGCACGAACGACAACACGCAGGGGCGCCGCGTCATGGCCCGTCGCGAGATCGAGGCAGTGCCGTTTTTCAGCCAGCCGGTGCGTCAGGTTCTGCTGATGCTGCTGGTGCTTGGATTGTCGGTGGCCGGTGCCGTCGTCGCGCTGCCGCGGGTGCTGCCGGTCTTCGAGTCCAATCCCTGGCTCAACGGGTTCATCCTGTTCGTCTTCCTGATCGGGGTGGTCGCCTGTTTCTGGCAGGTCGCGTCGCTGATCAACTCGGTGCGCTGGATCGAGAGCTTTGCCGCCGACCGCGAGGCCGCGCGCCATTCCGCCGCGCCGCAATTGCTGGCGCCGCTGGCGACGCTGCTGGCGCGGCGCGACCGGCGGATGCAGATCACCACCACCTCGACCCGGTCGATCCTGGATTCCGTCGCCACCCGGATCGACGAGGCGCGCGAGATCACCCGCTATATCGTGTCGCTGCTGATCTTCCTGGGGCTGCTGGGCACCTTCTATGGCCTGGCCACCACGGTGCCGGCGCTGGTCGACACGATCCGCAGCCTGAACCCGCAGGAGGGCGAAAGCGGCACCGAGGTTTTCGCGCGGCTGATGACCGGGCTTGACGCGCAACTGGGCGGCATGGGCGTGGCCTTCGCCAGTTCGCTGCTGGGGCTGGCCTGTTCGCTGATCGTGGGCCTGCTGGAGCTGTTCGCGGGCCACGGCCAGAACCGGTTCTACCGCGAGCTCGAGGAATGGCTGTCCTCGATCACCAAGCTGGGTTTCTCGCATGGCGAGGGCGAGGCCGGGCCCGACCTGGGCGCGGCGGGCATCGTGCTGGACCGGATGGCCGAACAGATGGAGCGGCTGGAGCTGATCTTTGCCGAAAGCGAAAGCGGCCGGTCCGAGATCGAGGGCCGGCTGGCGCAGCTGGCCGACAGCGTCGAGCGGATGACCGAGCGGATGGAGGCCACCGCGCCGTCCGCCAGCGCCTTTGCCCGCATCGCCGAGGGCCAGGAAAGGCTGGCCGAGGTGCTTGCCAACAAGGAGGCGTCCGAGGGGCTGGACGCCGAAAGCCGGATGCGGCTGCGGTCGATCGATGTGCAGATGCTGCGCATCCTCGAGGAAATCGCCGCCGGCCGGCAGGAAAGCATGGCCGAGCTGCGCACCGACCTGTCGGCGCTGACCCGGACGCTGCAACAGATCGCCAAGCCCGCGTCGAACATCACCGTGCGCCCGGTCAAGCCGGCGCCCAAGAGCCAGGGCTCGGAGGGCTAGGCAATGGCGCTGTCCCGCCGCAACGGAACCCGGTTCCAGGCCTCGATCTGGCCGGGTTTCGTGGATGCGATGACCGGGCTTCTGCTGGTGCTGACCTTCGTGCTGTCGATCTTCATGATCGTGCAATACGTGCTGCGCGAAACGATCAGCGGACAGGAAACCGAACTGGACACCCTGTCGGGCGAGATCGCCGCGCTGGCCCAGGCCCTGGGCGTGCAGGAACGGCGGAACACCGCGCTGAACACCCGGCTGGGCGAATTGCAGGCAACGCTGCAGAACAACGAGGACCGGCTGGCCGAGCAGACCGCGATCATCGCCGCCCTGACCGCCACCCGCGACCGGCAGGCGCAGCAACTGGCCGAGGCCGAGGGGCGGATCGCATCGTTCGAGGACCAGGTGGCGGTGCTGCTGTCGGAGCGCGACACGGCACGCGCGGATGCGGCACAACTGCGCGCCACCGAGGCGGACTTGCAGCGGGCCCGCGACGCGTTGGTCAGCGAGCGTGACGCGCTGAACCTGGCGCTGGCGCAATCCCGGCAGGAGATCGACGCCCAGGCCGAAGCGGCGCGGCTGGCCGCCAGCCGCCGCGAAGCGCTGGAGGCGCTGATCGCCGACCTGCGGGCGCGGAACGCCGAAAACACCGACCGGATCGGCGCCCTGTCGACCGAGCTCGAGGGATTGCAGGCGGCATTGACGGACGAGGAAGCGCAGCGGCTGGCCGAGGCCGAGGCGGCCGCGGCGCTGCGCGCGCGGCTGGAAAACGCGGATGCCGAGCTGACCGCGATGACCCTGGCGCTGGAAGCCGAGCGCCAGCGCGCCGAGGACACGCTGACGCTGCTGGCCGCAGCGCGCGAGGCGGAACGCGATCTGAACGCACGGCTTGCGGCGGCCCTGGTCGCCGAAGAGGCGCTGGCCGGCGAGCGAGAGGCCGCGCGGTCGGAGGCCTCGGCGCTGTCGGCGCAACTGGCCGCTGCGCTGACGCGGATCACCGAGGCCGAGGCGTTGCAGGCCGAGCTGGACGCGGCGCGGGATCGCGGCGCCGGCCGCGATGCCGAGATCGCCGCCTTGCGACAGGCCCTGGCCGATGCCGAGGCGCGGCTTGCCGAACGTGGCGGCGACGCCCGCGACCTGGAGGACCGGCTGGCGGCGGCGCTGGCCGAGAAGGTCGGTGCCGAGGCGACCATCGCCGAGACCCGCGAACGGCTGGCCGCCGCGCTGGCGGCGCAGCGGGCCGCCGAGGCGGGCCTGGCGGAGCGGCTGGACGAGGCCGCACGGCGCGAGGCGCTTCTGGCCAGCGCGCGCAGCGACCTGGCGCAAAGCGAAGAGCGCGCCAGCGCAGCGCAGAGGCAGACCGAATTGCTGAACCAGCAGGTCGCCGCGCTGCGCCAGCAGCTGGACCAGCTTCAGGCACTGCTGGACGAGGCCAAGGCCAGCGACGAGGCCGCGCAGGTGCAGGTGCAGAACCTGGGCTCGGAGCTGAACGCCGCGCTGGCGCGCGTCGCCGCCGAGGAACGCCGCCGCCGCCAGCTGGAAGAGGCCGAACGGAAGCGGCTGGAGGAACAGGCGCGCGACCTGGAGCGCTATCGGTCGGAATTCTTCGGACGCCTGCGCGACGTGGTGGGGCAGCGCGAGGGCATCCGGATCGAGGGCGACCGCTTTGTGTTTTCGTCCGAGGTGCTGTTCGAGCTGGGCTCGGCCGATCTGTCGCCCGAGGGCCGCGCCCAGATCGCCGATGTGGCGGCGATCCTGCGTGCCATCGCGGCGGATATTCCCCAGGGCATCGACTGGATCATCCGGGTGGACGGCCATACCGACGACATCCCGCTGCGCCCCGGCGCGATTTTCGCCGACAACTGGGAGCTGAGCCAGGCGCGGGCGCTGTCGGTGGTGCGCTACATGGTCGACGCGTTGGGCATCCCGCCGCAGCGGCTGGCCGCCAACGGGTTCGGCCAGTTCCAGCCGGTCAATCCCGACGACAGCGCCGCGGCGCGGGCGCAGAACCGGCGGATCGAGCTGAAGCTGACCGAACGCTAGGCGGGGTCAGTCGATCGCCAGGCTGACGGTGCGTCGGGCGATTTCGGCGCCGGCGCGTTCCAGCACCACGGTGCCGGTATAGTCCCCGGCGGGCCAGTCGCCGCGCGCGCGGCGGCCGGTGGCGCGGAAAAACTGCGCCTGCGGGCGGTCGATGGTGGCACGGTTGTCGGCCAGAACGCCCTGTGGTCCGGTGACCGTGATCGCCATCACGTCGCCCGCCCGCGCGCCATAGCCGAAGCCGAACACCACCAGCGCGGGGCTGCCGGCGCTGAGGGTTTCGGCGGCGGTGCCGGCCTTGACGGCGGCGAAATCGGGGATGCGGGTGGCAAAGCCCGCGTCCAGCAGACCGCCCGGCACATAGGCCGGTGTCACCTGCCACAGGCTGTCGCCTTCGGGGGCGTCGCACTGGTTGGGCGTCTCGGGCTGGAACGGGTCGACGGTTTCGCCGTTGTGGCGCACCGACAGGTGGATATGGGGAAACTCCGTCCGGCCGCTGAGCCCGACCTGGCCCAGCACCGCGCCACGCTCGACCCTGTCGCCCGCCCGCACGGTGACCGAGCCCTGTTTCATGTGGCAATACTGGGTTTCCCAGCCGTCGTCATGTTCGATCACCAGGCCGTTGCCGCAGTCGCGGCCTTCGATCTGGGCGGCGTTGTCGGCGGTCATGACCTGGTCGGGCATGGAGTTGCGGATCGCGCGCACGGTGCCGGGCGCGGCGGCCAGGACAGGGACGCCCCGGATCATGTCGGCATGGGTGGGCAGACCGAAATCGGTGCCCTGGTGGCCGTCATAGCTGAGCGTGCCGCAGGCGAAATCGGTGGCGCCCGGCCCGGGATCATGGTCGACGAATTGCTGGATGAAGCAGGTTTCGCCCAGGGTGCAGTCGATTGGCAGGGTCAGAAGCGGCGCCTCCGCCGCGGCCGGAGCCGCGACGGAGGCCGCAAGGATCAGCGCGCTTGCGCGCATCAATCGGCGGTGAGCAGGGGGGGCTTTTTCGAGCCCAGCCGCGGCTTGTCCGGGCCTTCGAGGTTCAGCACCAGCTGGCCGTCCTTGACCGAGACCTTGACGATGCCGCCCTTGGCCAGCTTGCCGAACAGCAGCTCCTCGGCCAGCGGTTTCTTGATGTGCTCCTGGATGACGCGGCCCAGCGGACGCGCGCCCATCTTGTCGTCGTAACCCTTGTCGGCCAGCCATTCGGCCGCCGGGCGGGTCAGTTCGATGGTCACGTTGCGGTCCATCAGCTGCGCTTCGAGCTGAAGCACGAACTTTTCGACCACCTGCAGGATGACTTCCTTGGGCAGCGGCGCGAAGGAGATGACCGCATCCAGCCGGTTGCGGAATTCCGGCGTGAACGTGCGTTCGATCGCGGCGGTGTCCTCGCCCTCGCGGCGGTCGCGGCCGAAACCGATGGCGGCCTTGGCCTGTTCGATGGCGCCGGCGTTCGAGGTCATGATCAGGATCACGTTGCGGAAATCCACCGTGCGGCCGTTGTGATCGGTCAGGGTGCCGTGGTCCATCACCTGCAGCAGGATGTTGTAGACATCCGGGTGCGCCTTTTCGATCTCGTCCAGCAGCAGCACGCAATGCGGGTGCTGGTCGACGCCATCGGTCAGCTGGCCGCCCTGGTCGAACCCGACATAGCCCGGAGGTGCGCCGATCAGCCGCGAGACGGCGTGCTTTTCCATGTATTCCGACATGTCGAAGCGCAGCAGTTCCACGCCCAGCGTGCTGGCCAGCTGTTTGGCGACCTCGGTCTTGCCGACGCCGGTGGGGCCGGCGAACAGGTAGTTGCCGATCGGCTTTTCCGGTTCGCGCAGGCCGGCGCGGGCCAGCTTGATCGCCGAGGCCAGCGACTCGATCGCCTTGTCCTGGCCGAACACCACGCGCTTGAGGGTCTTTTCCAGATCCTTGAGCAGTTCGGTGTCGTCCTTGGAGACGTTCTTGGGCGGGATGCGGGCGATCTTGGCCACGACATCCTCGATCTCCTTGACGCCGATGGTCTTGCGGCGCTTGCCTGCGGCCAGCAGATGCTGGGCCGCGCCGGCCTCGTCGATGACGTCGATGGCCTTGTCCGGCAGCTTGCGGTCATTGATGTAGCGCGCCGACAGTTCGACGGCCGACTTGATCGCGTCGCCGGTATACTTGACGCTGTGATGTTCCTCGAAATAGGGCTTGAGGCCCTTGAGGATCTTGATGCTGTCGGCGACCGTCGGTTCGTTGACGTCGATCTTCTGGAAGCGCCGCGACAGGGCGCGGTCCTTTTCGAAATGCTGGCGGAATTCCTTGTAGGTGGTCGAGCCCATGGTGCGCAGCTTGCCGCCCTGAAGCGCGGGTTTCAGCAGGTTCGACGCGTCCATCGCGCCGCCCGAGGTGGCGCCGGCGCCGATCACGGTGTGGATCTCGTCGATGAAGAGCACCGCGTCGGGATGATCTTCGAGTTCCTGAACGACGGATTTCAGCCGTTCCTCGAAATCGCCGCGATAGCGCGTGCCGGCCAGCAGTGCGCCCATGTCGAGCGAATAGATCGTCGCCTCGGCCAGCACCTCGGGCACCTCGCCCGACACGATCTTGCGCGCCAGACCTTCGGCGATGGCTGTCTTGCCGACGCCGGGGTCGCCCACCAGCAGCGGGTTGTTCTTGCGCCGGCGGCACAGCACCTGGATGCAGCGCTCGACCTCGTGGTCGCGGCCGATCAGCGGGTCGATATCGCCATGTTCGGCCTTGGCGTTGAGATCGACGCAATACTTGGACAGCGCGGATTCCTTTTCCGCGCCCTGGCCGCTGGATTCGGTCGCCTGCGCCTCTTCCTCGGCTTCGGTGGCGCCCTGGACCGGGCGGCTTTCGCCATAGGCGGGGTTTTTGGCGACGCCGTGGGCGATGAAGTTGACCGCGTCGTAGCGGGTCATGTCCTGTTCCTGCAGGAAGTAGGCGGCGTTGCTTTCACGTTCGGCGAAGATGGCCACCAGCACGTTGGCGCCGGTCACTTCGGTCCGGCCCGAGGATTGCACGTGGATCGCGGCGCGCTGGATGACCCGCTGGAAGGCGGCGGTGGGCACCGCTTCGGAGCCTTCGATGTCGGTCACGAGATTGGCGAGATCCTCGTCGATGAACTCGACCAGCGCGGTGCGCAGTTCCTCGGTATCGACGGAACAGGCTTTCATGACGCGCGCCGCATCGGGTTCGTCGATCAGCGCGAGAAGCAGATGTTCCAGCGTGGCGAATTCGTGGCTGCGCGAATTGGCGAGCGCGAGCGCTGCATGGATGGCCTGCTCAAGGGTATTCGAGAATGAAGGCACGATCTGTGCTCCTCTTTATCTGTGCTGCGCCGCGGCGCGTGCCGGTTCGCTCAGCTTTGCCTCTTGATATTAAAGTTTGGTCGATTGTGACCCGGCTTCAAGTTTTTTCTGGGGCAAAACCCCTCACATTTCGGCGCAAATGCGCAATGTGGCGTGATTTTCCTCACGCGGGCGGGTTTGTCATGAATGAGAAGTCTGGGGCCGCAACCGGGAGGGCGCAGCGGGTTCTCCAATAGGATAGGGCGGCACCCGGGACTTGTGAAGGGCGAGACCGAAAATTGCCCGTCATCCTGTGGCTTTGCTGCTGCGTGCCGGGCGCCGGAATGGCGTCAGAACCGATCCTTGCGGGCGCGGATTTCGGCGAAGGCCCTGGCGTCGCTGGCATCCGCCATGCCGATCGCGGCCTTCACCTGCGGCAGCCGGGCGCGCAGGAACGGGTTGGTGTCCAGTTCCAGCGACAGCGGCGCCTGCGCGGTGGGGCGGCCCTGGGCATTGGCGCGGGCGACATCGTCGGCGCGGGCCCGTAGCGCGGCGTTGTCCGGTTCGATCGTCAGGGCGAAACGCAGGTTCGACGCGGTGTATTCATGGCCGGAATAGACCATGGTGTCGGGCGGCAGCGCGGCGAGTTTCGACAGGCTGTCCCACATCATTTCGGGTGTGCCTTCGAACACCCGGCCGCAGCCGCCGGCCATCAGGCTGTCGGCGGTGAAGACGGCCTTGGCCGCGGGGTAGTGGTAGGCCACGTGGCCCAGCGTGTGGCCCGGCACCGCGATCACCGTCATCGCGCCATCGCCGCTGCCGCCTGACATGCCGTCGGGCAGGGCCGCGTCGAGCGGCGGCAGCTTGGCCTTCTCTGCCTCGGGGCCCATCACCGCGCAGCCGTAGCGCGCCTTGATCTCGTCGACGCCCTGCACGTGATCCCCGTGGTGATGGGTCAGCAGGATGACGCCGGGGGTCCAGCCGCGCGCGTCCAGCGCCGCGATGATCGGGACGGCCTCGGGCGCGTCGATCACCGCCACGCCGTCGGGGCCGTTGACCAGGTAGGCGTAATTGTCGGACAGGCAGGGCACGGTGACGATGTCGAGAGGCATGGCTTTTCCTTGCGGGCTTTGACAGGATGGCGCCAGTCAATCGCATCGGGGACGCCGGGGCAATGCATCTGGACGTGCGCAGCCTGCGCGATTTCTACTATGCCAGCGCGCTTGGGCGCGCCGCCCAGCGGGTGATCCGCGACCAGGTGCAGGTGTTCTGGCCCGAGGCCGACAAGCAGACGGTCGTGGGCTACGGCTTCGCCGTGCCGCTGCTGCGCCCCTACCTGAAATCCGCGCGCCGGGTGATCGGATTGATGCCGGCGCCGCAGGGGGTGATGCCCTGGCCCGCGGGCGAGCCCAACATGTCGGTGCTGTGCGAGGAAACCGCCTGGCCGCTGGAGACCGGCCATGTCGACCGGCTGATCCTGATGCACGGGCTGGAGACCTCGGAAAGCCCGTCGGACCTGCTGGACGAATGTTACCGGGTGCTGGGGCCCGGTGGAAAGGCGCTGTTCGTGCTGCCCAACCGGTCGGGGCTGTGGGCCGGGTCGGACGCCACGCCCTTCGGCTTTGGCCGGCCCTATTCGCTGGGCCAGCTGGAGGCGCAGCTGAAGGCGCATGATTTCGTGCCCGAGGATCATGTATCGGTGCTGTACCAGCCGCCCTCGACCCGGCGCTTCTGGATGAAGACGGCGCGGTTCTGGGAACGCACCGGCCGCGCGATCCCGGCGGTGATGGCGGGCGGTGTGCTGATGGTGACGGCGTCCAAGCGCCACCCGCCGACCCGGCGCGGCGTGGGCGAGGCGGCGAAGGTTCTGAACCCGCTGGAGGTGCTGACCCCCGGGAAGGCCGCGAAACCGGTCTGAGGACGGCACGCGCCGCTCGCCGCCTGCGCGGCATCGCCGCGCCCGCCGTCCCGCAGGCCCCGATCCCCCGCTTTTTTCCGGTCATCCGGCGGGAAATCCGCGCGGCTTTCGCGGCTGCAGAATCGCCCGTGGCCGGAAAAACCCGCGTCACATCCGCACGTTGGCAGTGCGCACAAGGTCGCACTTGGGCTTGCGCCCTGAATTTAAGGGCTTTTGGACTCCGGTTAAATACGTGTTCACATGTTGCGGGGTGGGAACCTCTCTGCTACATCCGCGTCGATTTCAGCGCCTTGAGCCAAGTCAGGGTGCGGTCCCAACCCCAGACCGCCGCGTCTTGCGGTGCGCGCCTGGGGGGTCAAGAAACGGAAGGGTGGACGTGTCAGAAACAGCCTCGATTTCCTCCGGTATCGCCGACCGCTATGCCACCGCCATCTTCGAGATCGTGCGCGAGAACAAGAACCTCGCCAAGCTTGAAGCGAACCTGGACGACCTGTCGGCAGCGCTGGCGGACAGCGCCGATCTGCGGTCGCTGATCGCTTCGCCGATCTATTCGCGCGACGCCCAGGGCGCCGCGATCACCGCGATCGCCAAGAAGATGAAGCTGGTCCCGGCGATGCAGAACGCGCTGGCGCTGATGGCGCAGAAGCGCCGCCTGTTCGTGCTGCCGCAACTGATCAAACACCTGCGCGCGATGATCGCCACCCACAAGGGCGAAGTGACCGCCGACGTGGCTTCGGCCACCGCGCTGAGCGACGCGCAGACCGCCGCGCTGGCGAAGACGCTGAAGGCCAAGATCGGCCAGGACGTGAAAATCAATGCGACCGTCGATGAAAGTCTCATCGGCGGTCTTGTCGTCAAGGTGGGCTCGAAGATGATCGATACCTCGATCCGCTCCAAGCTCAATTCCCTCCAGAATGCAATGAAAGAGGTCGGATAATGGGTATCCAAGCAGCCGAGATTTCTGCGATCCTGAAGGAGCAGATCAAGAACTTTGGCCAGGAGGCCGAGGTCGCAGAAGTGGGTCGCGTGCTGTCGGTCGGCGACGGTATTGCCCGCGTCTACGGTCTCGACAACATCCAGGCCGGCGAGATGGTCGAGTTCCCCGGTGGCATCATGGGCATGGCCCTGAACCTGGAAAGCGACAACGTCGGCGTCGTGATCTTCGGCACCGACCAGGACATCAAGGAAGGCGACACCGTCAAGCGCACCAACGCGATCGTGGACGTGCCCGCCGGTGACGGCCTGCTGGGCCGCGTCGTGGACGGCCTGGGCAACCCGCTGGACGGCAAGGGCCCGATCAAGGCCGCCGAGCGCCGCATCGCCGACGTCAAGGCGCCGGGCATCATCCCGCGCAAGTCGGTGCACGAGCCGATGGCCACCGGCCTCAAGGCCGTGGACGCGATGATCCCGATCGGCCGCGGCCAGCGCGAGCTGATCATCGGCGACCGCCAGACCGGCAAGACCGCCGTCGCCCTGGACGCGATCCTGAACCAGAAATCCTACAACGACGCCGCCGGCGACGACGAGAGCAAGAAGCTCTACTGCGTCTACGTCGCCGTCGGCCAGAAGCGGTCGACCGTGGCGCAGCTGGTGAAGAAGCTGGAAGAGACCGGCGCGATCGAATATTCGATCGTCGTTGCCGCCACCGCGTCGGACCCCGCGCCGATGCAGTTCCTGGCGCCCTATTCCGCGACCGCCATGGCGGAGTATTTCCGCGACAACGGCCGCCACGCGCTGATCATCTATGATGACCTGTCCAAGCAGGCCGTGGCCTACCGCCAGATGTCGCTGCTGCTGCGCCGCCCGCCGGGCCGCGAAGCCTATCCGGGCGACGTGTTCTACCTGCACTCGCGGCTGCTGGAGCGGTCGGCCAAGCTGAACGAGGACAACGGTGCCGGGTCGCTGACCGCGCTGCCGGTCATCGAAACCCAGGGCGGCGACGTGTCGGCATTCATCCCGACCAACGTGATCTCGATCACCGACGGCCAGATCTTCCTGGAAACCGAACTGTTCTACCAGGGCATCCGCCCGGCCGTGAACACCGGTCTGTCGGTGTCGCGCGTCGGTTCGTCGGCCCAGACCAACGCGATGAAGTCGGTCGCCGGCCCGATCAAGCTGAGCCTCGCCCAGTACCGCGAAATGGCGGCCTTCGCGCAGTTCGGCTCGGATCTCGATGCCGCGACGCAGAAGCTGCTGAACCGCGGCGCCCGGTTGACCGAATTGATGAAGCAGCCGCAGTATTCGCCGCTGACCAACGCCGAGATCGTCGTCGTGATCTGCGCCGGCACGCTGGGCTATCTCGACAAGATCGCCGTCAAGGATGTCGGCCGGTTCGAGAAGGGTCTGCTGGCGCATGTCCGCGGCAAGCATCAGGACCTGCTGGACTGGATCACCAAGGAAGACCCCAAGATCAAGGGCGACGCCGAGGACCGCATCAAGGCCGTTCTGACCGAATTCGCCGCTGACTTCGCTTAAGGGGGCCGGACATGCCCAATCTTAAGGATCTCAAGAACCGGATCGCGTCGGTCAAATCGACCCGCAAGATCACCAAGGCCATGCAGATGGTGGCCGCCGCGAAACTGCGGCGGGCACAGGATGCAGCCGAGCAGGCCCGTCCCTATTCGGAACGGTTCAACGCGGTGATGGCCGCGCTGGCCGCGTCGGTCGGCGGGTCGGATTCGGCGCCACGTCTTCTGGCGGGCACCGGCAAGGACGACGTGCACCTGCTGGTCGTCATGACCTCGGAGCGCGGGCTTTGCGGTGGCTTCAACAGCAGCATCGTCAAGCTGGCCAAGACCCGGATCGAGGCGCTGAAAGCCGCAGGCAAGACCGTCAAGGTCCTGACCGTCGGCAAGAAGGGCCGCGAACAGCTGCGCCGCGACTATGGCAACCTGCTGATCGGCCATGTCGATCTGACCGAGGTCAAGACGGTCGGCTATGGCGACGCGCAAGGCATTGCCAAGGACGTTCTGGCGCGCTTTGACGCGGGCGAATTCGACGTCGCGACGATCTTCTACAACCGCTTCCAGTCGGTGATCAGCCAGATCCCGACGGCGCAGCAGATCATCCCGGCCTCGTACGAGACCGAGGGCGCGGAAGAGGGCGCATCGACGCTGTATGATTACGAGCCCGACGAAGAGGCGATCCTGGCCGATCTGCTGCCGCGCGGCGTCGCCACGCAGATCTTTACGGCATTGCTGGAAAACGGCGCGTCCGAGCAGGGCGCCCGGATGTCCGCGATGGACAACGCCACGCGCAACGCGGGCGAGATGATCGACAAGCTGACGATCCAGTACAACCGGTCGCGCCAGGCCGTGATCACCAACGAACTCATCGAAATCATTTCGGGCGCCGAGGCGCTCTGACGACACCGGAGACGAATGATGGCAAACGCTAAAGGAAAAGTGACCCAGGTCATCGGCGCCGTGGTCGACGTCCAGTTCGAAGACCACCTGCCGGCGATCCTGAACGCGCTGGAAACCGACAACAACGGCAACCGGCTGGTTCTGGAAGTGGCCCAGCACCTGGGTGAAAACACCGTGCGCACCATCGCGATGGACGCCACCGAAGGCCTGGTCCGCGGCCAGACCGTGACCGACCTTGGCACGCCGATCATGGTGCCGGTGGGTAATGCGACCCTGGGCCGGATCATCAACGTCGTGGGCGAACCCGTCGACGAAGGCGGCCCGGTGGAAGCCGAGGAAAAGCGCGCCATTCACCAGCCCGCCCCGGAATTCGTCGAACAGTCGACGGAATCGGAAATCCTGGTCACCGGTATCAAGGTCGTCGACCTGCTGGCGCCCTATGCCAAGGGCGGCAAGATCGGCCTGTTCGGCGGCGCCGGCGTGGGCAAGACGGTTCTGATCATGGAACTGATCAACAACATCGCCAAGGTGCACTCGGGCTTTTCGGTCTTCGCCGGCGTGGGTGAACGCACCCGCGAGGGCAACGACCTGTATCACGAGATGATCGAATCCAACGTCATCAAGCCGGACAACCTGTCGGAAAGCCAGGTGGCGCTGGTCTACGGCCAGATGAACGAGCCTCCGGGCGCCCGTGCCCGCGTCGCGCTGACCGGCCTGACGCTGGCCGAGCAGTTCCGCGACCAGTCCGGCACCGACGTTCTGTTCTTCGTCGACAACATCTTCCGCTTTACCCAGGCCGGTTCCGAAGTGTCGGCGCTGCTGGGCCGCATCCCGTCGGCGGTGGGCTACCAGCCGACGCTGGCCACCGACATGGGCGCGATGCAGGAACGCATCACCTCGACCAAGGCCGGTTCGATCACCTCGATCCAGGCCGTCTACGTGCCCGCGGACGACCTGACCGACCCCGCGCCGGCCACCACCTTTGCCCACCTCGACGCCACGACCGTTCTGTCGCGCGCGATCTCGGAACTGGGCATCTATCCGGCGGTGGACCCGCTGGATTCGACGTCGCGTCTGCTGGACCCGGCGGTGATCGGCGAAGAGCATTACAACGTCGCCCGCGACGTGCAGGGGATCCTTCAGCGCTACAAGTCGCTGCAGGACATCATCGCGATCCTGGGCATGGACGAACTGAGCGAAGAGGACAAGCTGACCGTGGCCCGCGCCCGGAAGATCCAGCGTTTCCTGTCGCAGCCCTTTGACGTGGCCAAGGTGTTCACCGGGTCGGACGGCGTTCAGGTGCCGCTGGAGGACACGATCAAGTCGTTCAAGGCGGTCGTGGCCGGCGAATACGACCACCTGCCCGAAGCGGCCTTCTACATGGTCGGTGGCATCGAGGATGTGATCGCCAAGGCCGAGCGCCTGGCCGCCGAAGCAGCCTAACGGTGTGGCGGGGTGAACCCCGCCCTACCGCTGACCCGGGTGTAGGGCGGGGTTCACCCCGCCGTCCCGGCACAGGAGACAGAAATGGCAGAGACGATGCAATTCGACCTGGTCAGCCCCGAGCGCAGCCTGATGTCGGCCAAGGTCCGTTCGGTGCAGATCCCCGGTGCGGATGGCGACATGACGGCGTTGCCGAACCACGCGCCCGTCATCACCACGCTGCGCCCCGGCATTCTCAGGGTCGAGACCGAAAGCGGGATGCAGGAATTCGTGGTCACCGGCGGCTTTGCCGAGCTGGGCGAAAGCCTGTCGGTGCTGGCCGAAAAGGCGCTGCCGCGCGCCGATGTGGACCAGGCCACCTATGACGCGCTGGTTGCCGAGGCGCAGGCCGCCTACAGCCAGACCAAGGACACGTTCAAGAACGAACCCGGCCCGGTCGACGATGCCGCCAAGCTGCTGGCCGACATGGTCGCGGTCGGGGGCGAGATCGGGCTTTCGGTCAAGCAGCCTTCGCTCTGAGGGCCGCCCCGACACCCACCGAAGAACCCCGCCATCGCGCGGGGTTTTTTGTTGGCCGCGCCGGAAATCCGCCGATCGGGGTGGCAATCGGAACAAGCCTGCCCGTCCCGCGCACGAGCGTGGTAGACTTGCGCCATGAAATACAGCGCCACCATCGATGTGCCGGCGCTCGATGCCGGAATCGCGTTCTACGCGGGTGTGTTCGGCTTTGTCGAAACCGCGCGGCCGTTGTCCGGATATGCTGTGCTGACCCAGGGCGAACAGCGGCTGGGCATCATCCAGAAAGAACCCGGAAGCCGTCCGGTGCGGACAGAGTCGGAACCGCGCCATTGGTCTCCGGTCCACCTGGATTTCCATGTCGAGGATTTCGAAGCGGTTCTGAAGGCGGCCTTGGCGGCCGGAGCGGTGGTCGACAAGCGGTTCGACGGCGGCCCGCACCCCGCAGTGGCGTTTTGCGCGGACCCTTTCGGCAACGGGTTCTGCATCGTCGGCCCCGAGGGCGACGCGCCGGATTGACCGATCCGGCGGGCCGATCGTGTCGGTGCTGCGACGCGCGCCCCGTCTGCTGCCGGGCGCGCGGGAAATATTTTCCGAACCCGATTGAAGTCGCGAACCGGCCGCCACACATCCGCTGCACCGCGCGACTGGCGCGGCCCTTGGGGTTGCGCATAACATGGTCGACCTGCTTCTTGTCGCCGCGGGCTTGACGGCCCTGATCTTTGGCGGCGATTTCCTGGTGCGTGGATCCGTGTCCGTCGCGCAGGCGCTGAACGTCTCGCCGCTGGTGATCGGTCTGACCCTGGTCGGGTTCGGCACCTCGACACCCGAACTGATGACCAGTCTGCTGGCCGCCCTGCGCGATGCTCCCGGCATCGCGGTCGGCAACGTGGTGGGCAGCAACATCGCCAACATCCTGCTGATCCTGGGATTGGCCGGGTTGTTCGCGCCGATCGCAGTGCAGACCGCGACGCTGCGCCGAGACGGCACGATGATGGTGGTCGCGTCGCTGGCGGGTCTGGCCATCGTTGCGGCCGGCGCCGTCGGCCGGCTGGCCGGCGGGGTCATGGTGATGATGCTGGCGCTTTACCTGCTGGCGGTCTTCCTGGCCGAAAGGCGCAGCACCGCGACGCTTGTCGATGTTCCCGAGACCGTTCCGGGCCAACCGATCTGGCGGGCCGGACTGGTTGCGCTTGGCGGCCTTGCGCTGACGCTGGTCGGCGCGAACTGGCTGGTCGCCGGCGCCGTGGCCATCGCGCAGGAATTCGGCATATCCGAGGCGGTGATCGGCCTGACCATCGTCGCCGTCGGCACCTCGATGCCGGAACTGGTCACTTCGGTCATCGCCGTGCGCAAGGGGCAGGGCGATGTCGCCTTTGGCAACGTCGTGGGCAGCAACATCTTCAACCTGCTGGGAATCCTGGGCGTGACGGCCTTGGTCCAGCCGCTGAACGTGCCGCCCGAGATCATCCGTTTCGACATCTGGGTCATGCTGGGTGCGGCCCTGGCGCTGATCGTTTTCGCGGCCACCGGCAAACGTCTCAGCCAGGGCGAAGCGGGCGTTTTCTTTGCCGCCTACGCGGCCTATCTGGCGGTGCTGATCACCGGCGCGCTCTGACCGGACACGAAACCGGCATTCGGCGTTCCAATTTCCGCCGCAATGACGCTATACCCGGCCAAGGTACGGACAGGACTGATATCGATGAAGAAATTTGTCGGTTCTTTGATCGGCGTCGATCAGGGCAACGAAGAAGTGTTTTCGGATTTCGCCAGCGGCGGCGAGATGTGGACCGGATCGGGCGCGCGCGAGCGGCGCAAGGTCGTCACGTTTTCGGAACCTTTCCGGACCGTGCCCAGCGTGCAGGTCGCCTTGTCGCTGTGGGACATGGACCAGGGGGCCAACGTGCGCGCCGACGTCACCGCCGACAAGATCACCGAAACCGGGTTCGACCTGGTGTTCCGCACCTGGTCGGACACCCGCGTGGCGCGCGTTCGGATGTCGTGGCTGGCCATCGGCGAGGTCGCCAGCGAAGACGACTGGGAGCTTTACTGAGACAGTTGCCGTTCCAGCATCCGGGCGACGGCGGGCACCTCTTCGGGCGTGAGCCGGCCATGGATCTTCAGGAATTCCGGGATGTCGCGCCCGGTATACCGCCCGGTCAGCACGCCGCCCTTCACGATCAGCTTGGTCCGCGCCAGAACGACGGCCCGGTCGTGGCAGATCAGGCATTTGTCGCGGAACAGGTGCCCGCCGTCGAAGACGGTCTGCAACAGCGCGACGACCCGGTCGATTTCGTCGTCGGAAAGGCGCCCATGCCCGCTGGCAAGGAAATCGCGCACTGGCAGTCCGGTCTTGACCCCGACCAGCCCGGTCGCGCCGGTGGTCAGGCTGTCGAAGACGAAATCGCCGGCATGGGGCGCATGGCAGCCGCCGCAGCGGATTTCGTACAGACCGTGGGGATCGTCTTGGGATTGCGCACCGGCCACGCCGGGAAATGCGAGGATGCAGCCCAGGCAGACGGCGGCGACGAGGCGGAACAGAATCGGTGACATGACAACGACCTCCGGCATCGGCGATGCTGCGCCGCCGTTTGCCAATCGTCCATGATCGGGGACAATCGGCGCTGCGATGGCGGGTTTGACCGGACCGCATGGCTGGTCATTGCGCCCATCGCACAGATGGTGCCCGCAGGACGATCACCTGCGCCGGGGGCACGATCGGACCAGGCCGAAACCCACGCGCAACAGCGCTCGCCGACAGTGCAGGAAAGCCTTGTTTTCGGGGTCGGTCCGCAGCGTGCCGAATTCCGCGCATCTCCGCCAACCGCGTCCGCGTGGCGGGCGCCTCGCGGGCCGGGCTATTCGCCACTCGTTTGTCGAGAATTTCAGGGATTCATGTTATACTCATGATTGCATGGCCATGGATTGCGGCTTTGCCGACAACGGAATTTTCAGCAAAAGGAGATTTGCGATGATCCGGTTTGTTTGTGCGTTTCTGGCGTTCGTCCTGGTGCAGACTGCGCCGCTTGCCGCCGAGACCAACGGTTTTCTGACCCCCCGTGCCGACACACCGCTGCTTGTTCAGAACGAGCGGATTCTGGCGGCCCCGCGCCGCGACGTGACCTTGCCGACCGTGCGCCGCGCCGGGCCGCAAAGCTTTGCCAACATCGATTTGCCGCAGGAGATTCAGTGCAATGGCAGCTGCCTGTGCGAAGGCGCGGCCGATTGCGTGAACCTGGTCTATTCCGGCTGCTGCGGCGGGGCCGTCACCTGCAACGATTCCGGGTGTTCCTGCGTGAACGCGGGGGGCTGCGATGCGGATGGCAATCCCTGAGTCGCGTCAGAGCAGGCCCTCGTAGATCGGGCTGAGCGTTTCGGTTTCGAACAGCGACGACACCGAGGTGCCGTTCCAGATGTTCAGGATTGCCTGGGCGAACATCGGTGCGGTCGGCACGACGCGGATGTTGTCGGCGGCCTTGACCGGGGCGGTCGGCTCGATGCTGTCGGTGATGACCAGCGATTTCATGACCGAACCGGTCACCCGCTCGACCGCCGGGCCGGACAGCACGCCGTGGGTGATGTAGGAATGCACCTCGGTCGCGCCGTGATCCATGAGCACCTCGGCCGCCTTGCACAGCGTGCCGGCGGTGTCGCAGATGTCGTCGACGATGATGCAGGTCTTGCCCTTGACGTCGCCGATCACCGTCATCTCGGCGATCTCGCCCGGCTTTTCGCGGCGCTTGTCGACGATCGACAGCGGCGCGCCGATCCGCTTGGCCAATTCGCGCGCGCGCGCCACGCCGCCGACATCGGGCGACACCACCATCACGTCGCCGGTCCGGCCGTGAAAATGGTTCAGGATGTCCAGCGCGAAGACCGGGCTGGCATAGAGGTTGTCGACCGGGATGTCGAAGAAACCCTGGATCTGCGCGGCGTGCAGATCCATCGTCAGCACCCGTTCGATACCCGCCTCGGCGATCATGTTGGCCACCAGCTTGGCGGTGATCGGCGTGCGCGCCTTGGTGCGGCGGTCCTGGCGGGCATAGCCGAAATAGGGGATCACGGCGGTGATCCGCGCCGCCGAGGACCGGCGCAGCGCATCGGCCATGATGAGCAGTTCCATCAGGTTGTCATTGGCCGGGTTCGAGGTGGGCTGGATGATGAACATGTCCTCGCCGCGGACGTTCTCGAAGACTTCGACAAAGATTTCCTGGTCGTTGAACCGTTCGACCCGCGCGTCGACCAGACCGACGCTCATGCCGCGATAGGCGGACATGCGCCGCGCGATCGCCTTGGCCAGAGGCATGTTGGCGTTGCCGGAGATCAGCTTGGGTTCGATGACGGTGGGCATGGGCTTGCGGCTCCGGGGCTGTGACGGATTCGTGATGTGTTGCGGTGGCCTTAACACGGGCCTAGTTTGCGTGCCAGCAACACAAAGGAAACCCGTGTCATGGCCCATATCGACTATTATTTCTCGACGCTCTCGCCCTATACCTATCTGGGTGGAACGCGGCTCGAGGAGATCGCGGCGCGTCACGGGGCCACCATCGCCTACAAGCCGCTGGACGTGATCGCGCTGTTCGCCCGCACCGGGGGCACGCCGCCCAAGGATCGCCATCCGAACCGGCAGGCCTATCGCCTTCAGGAACTGACCCGGCAGTCCAAGAAGACCGGGCTGCCACTGAACCTCAAGCCCGCGCATTGGCCCACCAACGGAGCGCCGTCCTCCTACGCGGTGATCGCGGCGCAGAACGCCGGGGGCGGCGACATGGGCAAGCTGGTGCACGCGATCCTGCGCGCCTGCTGGGCCGAGGACAAGGACGTGGCCGATGATGCGGTGATCCGCGCAGCGCTGAGCGAGGCGGGATTCGATCCGGCGCTGGCCGATAGCGGGCTGTTGCAGGGCGCCGAGACCTATGCCGCCAACCTGGAAGAGGCGGTCGAGCGCGGCGCTTTCGGCGCACCGTTCTACATCACCGACAGCGGCCAGCATTTCTGGGGGCAGGACCGGCTGGACGACCTGGACCTGCACCTCGCCGGAAAGCTTTGATGCCTGACCTGACGGTCGGCGGCACCGCCATCCATGTGAACACGCTGGGATCCGGTGCCGCGCGGGTGCTGGCGCTGCATTGCGGTCTGGGTCGATCGGGCATGTGGTCCGGCGTGGCGGCGGCGCTCGCGGATCGTGCGACGCTGATCGCCCCGGATTTCCCCAGTCACGGCGCCAGCGCCCCCTGGGCCCCGACGCCCGACCTGCACAGCCAGGCGACCGACGTGGCCGCGGCTCTTTTGCAGGAAGGCATCCATCTGTTGGGTCACAGTTTCGGCGCGACGGTGGCGTTGCGTGTGGCGCTGGAAAACCCCGGCCGCGTGGCGTCTCTGACACTGGTCGAACCGGTGTTGTTCGCCGCCGCGGACGGGGCGGTGCGCGATGCGCACCGGGTGCAGGACGAGGAATTCCATGCCGCCTTCGTCGCGGGCGATCACGCCAAGTCGGCACGGTTGTTCAACCGTCTGTGGGGCGGTGGGCTGAAATGGGATGCTCTGCCGCAGCAGACCCGCGACGCGATGACGGCGGGCATGCCTTTCATCGTGGCGACCGGCCCGGCCCTTTGGGACGACGTGCACGGCATGCTGGCTCCGGGTCGGCTCGAGGCTTTGCCGACGCCGGTGGCACTGCTGCGGGGCAGCGAAACGCAACCGATCATCGCGGCCATTCATGCCGGGCTGGTGCGGCGCATTCGCGATGCGCGCGACATCGTCGTGCCGGGAGGCGACCACATGCTGGTGCTCGGCCATCCCGATGCGGTGGCGCGGGCGGTGCAGGCGCATCTGGAGCGGCGGGCGGCTTAGGGGCAGCAGTTCTCGCGCGGCTGTATTCGCGGGTGCACGACGCGCGTGCCTGATTTCTTGCACATGCACGGCCAGACAGGTCGCTTCGGACATACGTGTCGCGCAAAGGGCACCGTTGCGCCGCGTCGACCCGCCCCCATGGGACGGCGCCAACGGAATGGCCGTTTGAGACCTCGGGTTTCAGGCAGGCTGACCTGGAAGGACGGACGACAAATCCCGGCCTAGCCCTTGGCGCCGATGCGCGGCTCGGTCCCGGCGCGCAGCCGGGCCAGGTTGGCGCGGTGGCGCCAGAAGATCAGCGCAGTCAACGCCAGGCAAAGCAGCGTGATCTGGCCGTGGCCGGTGATCAGGGCCCAAACCGCGCTGGATGCAGACGCCGCCAGCGCGCCGACCGACGAGATGCGCGAGGCCGCCGCGCCCGCCAGCCAGGTGGCGCAGCACAGCAGGCCCACCGGCCAGGCCAGCGCCAGCACGATGCCCAGGAACGTCGCCACGCCCTTGCCGCCGCGAAAGCCCAGCCAGACCGGGTAGCAATGGCCGACAAAGGCCGCCAGCCCCGCAAGCTGTGCCGCGTCTTCGCCCGCCAGGGCGCGCGCCAGCAGCACCGCCACCGCGCCCTTGCCCCCGTCCAGCAAAAGCGTGCCCGCCGCGGCGCCCTTGTGACCGGTGCGCAGCACGTTGGTCGCACCGATATTGCCCGACCCGATCTTGCGCAGATCGCCAAGCCCGAACACGCGGCTGAGCACCATGCCGAACGGGATCGACCCCAGCAGGTATCCCAGAGCCGCCCAGACCAGCAGGACGGGCAGAGAGGAGGCGATCTCGGGCATCAGGCGGCGTAGACCTCTTTTCCGGCGACGAAGGTGCGCAGGACCTTACCTTGCAGGCGCGCGCCGTCAAACGGCGTGTTCTTGGATTTCGATTGCAGCTGAAAGCGGTCCAGGACGAACGGCTTGTCCGGGTCGAACATCACCAGGTCGGCCGGTGCGCCCCTGGCCAACCTGCCGCAATCCAGCGCCAGCCGTTTCGCCGGGTTCAGCGACAGCGCGCGGAACAGCGTCGGCAGGTCGACTTCTTCGGCGTGATAGAGCCGCAGCAGCACCGGCAGCATGGTTTCCAGGCCCACCGCGCCGCTGGCGGCTTCCTCGAAGGGCAGGCGCTTGCTTTCCTCGTCCTGCGGCGTGTGGAACGACCCCACGATGTCGATCCGCCCGTCGCGCAGGGCGGCGACCATCGCCAGGCGATCGTCTTCGGAACGCAGCGGCGGCTTGACCTTGAAGAAGGTGCGGTAATCCGAAACGTCCAGCTCGTTCAGCGTCAGGTGATGCATCGAGGTGCCGGCGGTCGCGTCGAGACCGGCCTGCCGCGCCCGGTCGAGCGCCGGCAGGGCGCGGGCGGTGGTGATCTGGTCCGCGTGATAGGCGACGCCGGTCATTTCGGCCAGCGCCAGGTCGCGTTCCAGCCCCAGTCTTTCGGCCATCGGCGAGACGGCGGGCAGGCCGCGCAGCGTGGCGAACTTGCCCGAGGTGGCCGCGGCCCCGGCCGACAGCACCGGTTCCTGCGGATGGCCCATGACCAGCGCACCCAGCGACGCGGCATAGGTCATTGCGCGGGCCAGCACCTTGGTGTCGGCGACCACGGCGTCGCAATCGGTGAAGGCGACGGCCCCGGCATCCATCAGGAACCCGATCTCGGTCATCTCGCGCCCCTGCCGGCCCTTGGTCAGCGCCGCCATCGGCAGCACGTTGACCGGTGCGGTCTCGTTGGCGCGGCGGCGGATGAATTCCAGCGTCTCGGGCGTGTCGATGGCGGGCGCCGTGTCGGGCCGGGTGACGATGGTGGTGACGCCGCCCGCCGCGGCGGCCAGACCCGCGGTCTTGAAGCTTTCCTTGTGGCGCTCGCCCGGTTCGCCAACCTTGACGCCGATATCGACGATGCCCGGCGCCAGGCAGGCGCCATTCGCGTCGATCACCGCCGCGTCGGCGACTTGCGGATGGGGCGTGTCGAAACGTTCGGCGATCCGGCCCTTGTCGAGCAGCACCGCGCCCGGCGCGTCGGTGCCGGCCTCTGGGTCGATCAGGCGGGCATTGGCGATCAGGATCTTGGTCATGGCTGGCGTCTTTCCGGGGGTCGGGCGGCGTCGATGCGGGCGATGGTGGCGTCGGGGTCGGCCTGGAACTTGATCAGGTGCTTGTCGCCGCCGGTGGTGACCACTTGCACCGCCGTGCCCAGCTTGCGCAAGCGGGCGATGTCTGCCAGCGCCACGCGCCGTCCCTGCGGCCCGGTCAACACGCCGTCGGCCAGCGTCCAGACCTGGGCCAGTTCTTCGTCCATCAGGTACCAGCCGCGCAGGGCCACCGCCGCCAGACCGCCGATGGCGCCGGTCCAGACATGCGGGTTGCCGGCCAGCCAGAGCACCAGCATGCCCGCGCCCATCGCGATGGCGGCCAGCGTGTTGTGGGCGCGGAAATAGGCGGTGCGGTCGGGTGCGAAGGTCATGCCGCGCCCCGCTGCACAAGGCGCACCAGGTCGTAGACCGCGCGCGGCGCGCTGATGTTCTCGAACCCGACCGGCACGCGGCGGCTGCCGCTGTCGTGGCCGACATGGCGATGCGCGAACCAGACCGATCCGGGTTCGCCATCCTCCAGCGCCACGGCGGCGTCCGGCGCGATGGGGTGGCTTTGCAGACGGCGGCCCTGCAACGGCAGGTTCGTCGCGATAAAGGCGCGCCGGTCGCTGAGCGTGTAGGTGGTGAAGCGGTGCTTGAAGCCGCGCCAAACGAGGTGCCCGCCGGCATTGTAAAGCCCGATGGCCAGAAACAGCAGGCCCGCCAGCGAGAAGACACGCGCCATGCCGCTACCGGCGGTCGGCGCGGTCTGGCTGATCCAGAAGATGGCGAACACGACAAAGACCAGGCCCATTCCGGTGCGCGCCATGTCGACACGTCCGATCCGCAGGCGTCGGCTGGGTTTGCCCTGCCAGACAACCATCTCGCCGTCAGCAAGGATGCCGTCCCAGCCCGACTGTCCGGAACCGGTTTCGGTGGCGCCGGTCACCGCAGGAACAGCGCCAGCAGCAGGATCGCCAGCACGCCGAGACCCAGGGTTGCGAGCCGCAATGCGCCGCTGGTCCGGATCGGCGGCTGCGTGTCGGCCGGGCGGCTTTCGCCGGGCCTGGCGGCGTCGCTTTGCAGTTTGGGGCCGGGGCTCTTGGGCTTGACCTCGCCGAAGGTGCCGATCCAGCGCAACGGGTTGGCCACGGTCAGCGTCTGTGCCGTGTTGCCGAAGGCTTGCGAGGGGATGACGACCGCGTGTCCCCTGAGCGCATCGATACGCTGCCGCAACGCACGGAAATCCGACCCCGTCGCGTTATGCGCCTGCGCCAGGTAGTCCGACAGGACCATATCGCCCAGATCGCGGATATCGACGACATCGACGAAATCGGCGCGCAGGGTCTTGGCGCCCAGGGCGTATTTCAGCGGCCATTCACCGGTGCCCGCTTGCGTGGTGAACCGTTCGACCGCTTCGCGCGGGAGGTCGAGGTGAAACAGCCGCACGATGCCGGTTTCCGATCCGTTGATCTGCATACTGGTCACGCCACGATCTCCTTGGGCCGGGCACGCAGATTGCGCGCCAGCAAATCCATGGCCGCCATGCGCACGGCGACCCCCATTTCCACCTGGTCCTGGATGACCGAGCGGTTGATGTCGTCGGCCAGCGTGCCGTCGATCTCGACGCCCCGGTTCATCGGGCCGGGATGCATGACGATGGCGTCGGGCTTGGCCCTGGCCAGCTTTTCCCCGTCCAGCCCGAAGCGGTGGTAGTATTCGCGCTCGGACGGGATGAAGCCGCCATCCATGCGTTCCTTCTGCAGCCGCAGCATCATGACCACGTCGGCATCCTTGAGGCCCTCGTTCATGTCCTCGTAGACCTCGACGCCGAACGCGTCGATCCCGGCGGGCATCAACGTGCGCGGCCCGACCAGGCGGATGCGGTTTTCCATCTTGTGCAGCAGCAGGATGTTCGACCGCGCCACGCGGGAATGGGCGATGTCGCCGCAGATCGCGATGGTCAGCCGGTGCAACCGCCCCTTGGCGCGGCGGATCGTCAGCGCGTCCAGCAGCGCCTGGGTGGGATGTTCGTGCCGCCCGTCGCCAGCGTTCAGCACCGCGCAATTCACCTTTTGCGCCAGCAGGGCCACGGCACCCGATTGCGGGTGGCGCACGACCAGCAGGTCGGGATGCATGGCGTTCAGCGTCATCGCGGTGTCGATCAGGGTCTCGCCCTTCTTGATGGAACTGGCCTGCATCGACATGTTCATCACGTCCGCGCCCAGCCGCTTGCCCGCGATCTCGAAGCTGGCCTGGGTGCGTGTCGAGTTTTCGAAGAACATGTTGACCTGGGTCAGTCCGGCCAGGGCGTTGGCGTGCTTGTCGCGGCGGCGGGACAGGGTGACGTATTGGTCGGCCAGATCGAGAAGCGTGGTGATTTCGTCCGGGCGAAGCGGGTCGATGCCCAGAAGATGCCGCTGATCGAACCGCATGAAAGTCTCCCCAAAGCCGCGTCGTTATAGAAAGCGCGTTCCGTGCCGGCAAGGGGCGTGGCGCGTTGTTCGGGTCGGTGGCGGAAAGGCGCAGTTTCGCGGCCATTGTCGCGGCGATGCGATCGCTGGCCTTTGCCGCGTTGCAGTCCTAACGTCGCGGGATGGAATCGGCACTGGATTGGCACGCGGCCCGCGCCGCGTTGGACTGGCAACGCGAGATGGGCGTGGACGAGGCGCTGGAAGATGCGCCGGTCGACCGCTTTGCCGCGGAAGAGTCGGCGCGCGCGCAGCCGGCCAAACCGAAAGCAGCGGCGTTGGCGGCGCCGGCGCTTGCGCCGCAGGCCGATCCTGTGGCCGAGGCCGAGATCGCTGCGCGCAACGCGCCGGACCTGGGCGCGCTGCGCGACGCGATGGATGCCTACCCGCACTGCGAACTGCGGCGCGGCGCGCGCAACCTGGTTTTCGCCGATGGCGCCGCCGGTTCCCGCGTGATGATCGTGGGCGAAGCGCCCGGGCGCGACGAAGACCTGCAGGGAAAACCCTTTGTCGGCCGCGCCGGGCAGTTGCTGGACCGGATGCTGGCGGCCATCGGGCTCAGCCGCGCGGACAACGTCTATATCACCAACGTCATGCCCTGGCGTCCGCCGCAGAACCGCGACCCGAAGCCCGATGAAATCGCGATGATGAAGCCGTTCCTCAAGCGGCACATCGCCCTGGCCGAGCCGGATTTCCTGGTCATCATGGGCAACGTTTCCTGCGATGCGCTGCTGGGCAAGCGCGGGATCACCCGGCTGCGCGGAAACTGGACCGAGGCCGAGGGCCGCCCTGCCTTGCCGATGTTTCACCCCGCCTACCTGCTGCGCCAGCCGCATCTCAAGCGCGAGGCCTGGGCCGATCTGCTTGAGCTGAGCGCGCGGCTGGACGCCACGAAGTGATCCGCCCTCTGGGCATCGCGTCGCCGCGGGCGTAGCGTGATGGCGGAAGGAGCCCGGCCATGTCCCGAATCGACGAAACCAAGGAATTCATCCCGGTCCGCATCGCGGTTCTGACGGTCAGCGACACGCGCTCGGTGTCCGAGGACCGTTCTGGCGACACGCTGGTGGCGCGGATCGAAGCTGCGGGTCACGTGCTGGCGGACCGCCAGATCGTCAAGGACGAGCGTGACGAGATCGCGGCGCAGCTGCGCGCCTGGATCGCCGATCCCGGCATCGACGTGGTGATTTCCACCGGCGGCACCGGGCTGACGGGGCGCGACGTGACCGTCGAGGCGCATCGCGATGTCTATGAAAAGGAAATCGACGCCTTCGGCACGGTGTTCACGATGATCTCGTTCGGCAAGATCGGCACCAGCGCCGTGCAAAGCCGCGCCACGGGGGGCGTGGCGGGCGGCACCTACCTGTTCGCGCTGCCGGGTAGCCCCGGCGCCTGCAAGGATGCATGGGACGAAATCCTGGCGCTTCAGCTGGATTACCGGCACCGCCCCTGCAACTTTGTCGAGATTTTTCCCCGGCTGGACGAACATCGGCGACGGAAATGATGCACAAAGCCGTGTAACGACCATTGCTTGGCAAATTCGCAGCGGTGACTAGATTTGATCTATCGCACCGCGACCCGGAGGCAGAATGCGTTTCTTGAGGCGAAGCCTGACGGGGCTGTTCCTTTTGTCCCTGACCTTGGGCCTTCTGCTCTGGGCCGGCGTTCTTGTCCGCGATGCGGTCGAGGCGCGCCTTTCCGACGAACCGGGCGCGCCACCCGCCCGCGAAAGGGTCTTTTCCGTCAACGTCGTGACGATCCGGCCGGATACCGAGGTGCCGGTCCTGACCGCCTTCGGCACGGTGCAAAGCCGCCGCACCCTGGAACTGCGCGCTGCGATGGGTGGAACGCTGATCGACCTGTCGCCCGATTTCGTCGATGGCGGACGGGTGAGCCAGGGCGCATTGCTGGCCCGGGTCGATCCCGCGGATGCCCAGGCCGCAGTGGACCGCGCCGGAAGCGAAGTGCTGGACGCACAAGCCGAACAGCGCGAGGCCGACAGGGCCTTGCGGCTGGCGGTCGACGAACTGGCCTCGGCCGAGGAACAAGTGGCCTTGCGCGAACAGGCGCTGCGGCGGCAGCAGGATCTGCTGGCGCGCAACGTCGGCACCGCAGCGGCGGTCGAGACGGCGGAACTTGCGGCCTCGTCGGCGCGGCAGGCGGTGCTGACGCAACGCCGCGCCGTGGCGCAGGCCGAATCGCGCATCGATCAGGCCGCGACACGGTTGAACCGCGCCGAGATCGCGCTGGCCGAGGCCGAGCGGCGGCTGGCCGATACCGAGATCCGTGCAGGCTTTGCCGGCACGCTGAGCGACGTGTCTGTGGTGGCTGGGCGTCTGGTGTCGCAAAACGAAAAGCTGGCCGAACTGGTCGACCCGGACGCGCTGGAAGTCGCGTTTCGCATCTCGACGCCGCAATACACCCGGCTGCTGTCTGAAACCGGTGCCTTGCGGTCTGCACCGGTCAAGGTGACGCTGGATGTGCTGGGTGTCGATCTGACCGCCAGCGGGACGCTGATCCGCGAAAGCGCGGCGGTGGCCGAAGGCCAGACAGGGCGGTTGCTGTTTGCATCGCTGGACGCGCCGCGCGGGCTGAAGCCGGGCGATTTCGTGACCGTTTCGATCGAGGAGCCGCCCTTGCCATTCGTTTCGCGTTTGCCGGCGACCGCCGTCGACGCCGCCGGCACCGTGCTGGTATTGGGCGAAGACGATCGCCTGGAAACGGCGTCGGTGAACGTATTGCGCCGCCAGGGCAACGATGTGCTGGTCCGCGCGCGCGACCTGGCCGGGCGCGAGGTGGTGGCGGAACGCACGCCGCTGCTGGGGGCCGGGATCAAGGTGCGCCCGTTGCGCAGCGACAACGCCGAACCGGTGGCCCCCGAGATGCTGGAGCTGACCGACGAGCGCCGCGCCAAGCTGCGGGCCTTCGTCGAGACCAACAACCGAATGCCGGCCGAAGCCAAGACCCGCATCCTGACCACCCTGGAACAGAAGATGGTCCCGGCCGAGATGGTGCAGCGGATCGAATCCCGGATGGGGGGCTGACGCATGGTCGGTGGCGGCGCCCTCGGGATCATCGGCTATTTCACCCGGCACCGCACGCTTGCGAATCTGCTGCTGGTGATCCTGATCGCCGCCGGTCTGCTGGCCGCTCCGAACATGCGGGCGCAGTTCTTTCCCGACGTGATCGTCGACAATGTCGATGTGACGGTCCGCTGGGACGGCGCCGGGGCCGAGGATGTCGATGTCGCCATCGTGCAGGTGCTGGAACCGGCGCTGCTGACCGTCGAAGGCGTTGAAAGCACCAGTTCCGTGTCACGCGAAGGGCGCGCCAGCATCGAGCTGGAATTCGAGCCCGGCTGGGACATGAGCCGTGCGGCGGATGACGTGCAAACCGCGGTCGACACGGTGACGAACCTGCCCGAGGACGCCGAAGATCCCGAGGTGCGGCGCGGCGCCTGGCGCGATCGGGTCACCGACCTGGTCATTACCGGACCGGTCGGCGTCGACCAGTTGGCGCGTTTCGCCGACGAAATGGTCACGCGACTGTTCGCCGAGGGCGTCACACGCACGACGATCCGGGGCGTCGCGGCGCCGCGCACGGTGATCGAGGTGCCTTCGGCAAACCTGATCGCCTACGACGTGACCATGGCCGAGATCGCCCAGGCCATCGCCGGCGAGGTGCAGGCCGATCCGGCCGGCGACGTGGGCAGCGCCGGGGCGCGGGTGCGCACCGGTGTCGAGAAGCGCAGCGCCGACCAGTTGGCGGCCATCGTGCTGCGTTCGAACCCGGACGGCTCCAAGCTGACGGTCGGCGACGTGGCAACGGTCCGGGTCGAAGGCATCGACCGCGAGCGCAGTTATTTCGTTGGCGACGACCCGGCGATTTCGATCCGCGTCGACCGGTCCGACCGCGGCGATGCCATCGGCATCCAGCGCCAGGTCGAGGACGTCGCGCGCACGATGCAGGCCTCGTTGCCCGAAGGCGTGACGATCGAGCTGATCCGCACCCGCGCCGAGGCGATCACGGGGCGCCTCAACATCCTGCTGGACAACGGCCTGACCGGGTTGGCGCTGGTCGTGACCCTGCTGTTCCTGTTCCTCAACGCCCGCACGGCGTTCTGGGTCGCGGCGGGCATCCCCACCGCGATGCTGGCCGCAATCGCGCTGATGTATGCCTTCGGGATCACCATCAACATGATTTCGCTGTTTGCCCTGATCATCACGCTGGGCATCGTCGTCGATGACGCGATCGTGGTGGGTGAACACGCCGCGCATCTGGGGCGGCATGGCATGAAACCCTACGACGCCGCGGAAAGCGCGGCGTTGCGGATGGTTCAGCCGGTGTTTTCCGCCACCATCACGACGATCATTGCCTTTTTCGGCCTGGTCGCCATCGGCGGGCGCTTTGGCGATCTGATCCAGGACATCCCGTTCACGGTGATCGTCGTGCTGGCGGCGTCGCTGGTGGAGTGTTTCCTGATCCTGCCCAACCACATGGCCCACGCCATCGCCGCCTCGGCGCAGCGGCACTGGTACGACATGCCCTCGCGCATCGTCGATCGCGGTTTCGTCTGGGTGCGCGAAACGCTGTTCCGTCCGCTGATCGCCGGGGTCATCGCGGCGCGCTACGCGGTGCTGGCCACGGCGGTTCTGCTGCTGGCCAGCCAGGCCGCGCTGTTCATCCGCGGCGACGTGCAATGGCGGTTCTTCAATGCGCCCGAACAATCCTCGGTCACCGGCAATTTCGCCATGGCGCCCGGAGCCACGCGCGCCGACACGCTGGCGCAGATGCGGCTGCTGCAGGAAACCACCGAAGAGCTGGGGCGCGAATACGAGGACCGATACGGCCTGAACCCACTGGCCTATGTCATCGCCGAGATCGGCGGCAATGCCGGATACCTCGCCGGGGCCGACACCAAGGATGCCGACCAGTTGGGTGGCATTTCCATCGAGCTGATCGAAGCCGATCTGCGGCCCTATTCCAGCTTTGCCTTCGTCGGCGAATTGCAGGATCGCATCGTGCGTCACCCGATGGCCGAAACCGTCAGCTTCCGCGGTTGGCGCGCCGGACCCGGGGGCGACGCGCTGGACGTGCAATTCTTCGGCGCCAGCGTCGAGACCCTCAAGGCCGCGTCCGAAGACCTCAAGGCGGCGATGGTGCAGTTCCCCGAGGTGTCGGCGATCGAGGACAACCTGACCTACGACAAGGAAGAGTTGATCCTGGAACTGACGCCGCAGGGCGCCGCGCTCGGGTTCGACATCGACGGGTTGGGGCGGGTGCTGCGCGACCGGTTGGGCGGGATCGAGGCGGCGACCTATCCGGACGGTCCGCGCAGTGCCGAGATCCGGGTCGAACTGCCTGCCGCAGAACTGACCGCCGATTTCGTGGACCGGATGTTCCTGCGCACCGGTGCGGGCGAATACGTGCCGCTGGCCGACATCGTCAGCGTCGAACGGCGCACCGGCTTTTCCACCGTGCGGCGCGAAAACGGCATCCGGCTGATTTCCGTCACCGGCGATATCTCCGAGGACAATCCCGCCCGCGCCACCGAAATCATGCAGTCGCTGGAACAGGAGATCCTGCCGCGCATCGCCAGCGAACGGCAGGTCGAATACCGGCTGGCCGGGCTGTCGGAACAGGAAGACGAATTCCTGGCCGATGCCCGCACCGGGCTGATCCTGGTCCTGCTGGGCATCTACCTGACGCTGGCCTGGGTCTTTGCCAGCTGGACGCGCCCCGTCGTGGTGATGGCGATCATCCCCTTCGGCCTGGTCGGCACGATCTATGGCCACGCGCAATGGGACGTGCCGCTGAGCATGTTCACGGTGGTGGGCCTGCTGGGCATGACCGGGATCATCATCAACGATTCCATCGTGCTGGTGACCCAGATCGACCAATACGCCAGGGAACGGGGGCTGATCCCGTCGATCATCGACGGCGCCGCCGACCGTCTGCGTGCGGTCTTCCTGACCACGGCGACCACGGTGCTGGGCCTGGCGCCGCTGCTGTACGAACGTTCCGCCGATGCCCAGTTCCTGAAACCGACCGTCATCGCGCTGTGTTACGGGCTGGGCTTCGGCATGTTTCTGGTGCTGCTGGTCGTGCCGGCGCTGGTGGCGATCCAGCACGATGTCGGGCGATTGGTGGCCGCGTTCCGGCGCGGCCTGCGATTCCGCACCGCGCGGATCCGGACGGGATTCGCCTTTGCCGGTGCCCTCGTGCTTGGCTGGCTGGCGGTGACGATGGGGTCTGTCGCGCTCACCGGGGCCTTGCCGCCGGCGCTGAGCGGTCTGCTGCCCGCATCCGACACCGCACCGATGGCGGTCGCCTTCGCGTTGTTCCTGGCCGGAGTGGCGGCCTTTTCGGTGGCGGCCTATGTCTTTGCGGGCCTCGCGCTGCTGCGCCGCCGGCGCATGATCAGTCGCAACCCCTGATCTCGACCGCGCGGTCGCGCCCCAGCACGGTGATGGTCAACCGCGACCGGTCGAGCGCCAATGCGCCGCCCGCCATGTGCGTCAGCCGGGTTTCCGATATCAACCGCCCGCCTTCCCACCAACTGCGCGGCTCGGCCACCCAGATCTCGGGATCGGCGGTTTCGATGACGGTCTCGGCCCCCGGTTGTTTCGGCATGGCGATCTCGGTCCGCAACCGCAGGCCCTGGGCGTCCAGTGCCACCGAACAGGTCACGGCGCGGACACCGGCCTCGTCCGCGGAATAGGGCAGATCGGCCAGCGCGGCGACGATCACCGAATCCGGCTTGGTCGCGCCGGCCGGCAATTCGGCGGCGACCGAGACGCGATAGGGAATGCAGACTTCCTCGCAGATGCCGATATCGATGGTTCCGCTCAGCGCCACGCTGTCGCCCGCGCGCTGTGGCACGACGCGCAGCGGCAGCACTACCGTGTCGTCATATCCCACCGAACGCATGCCGGACTGGTGGAACACTTCCGGCGCCGGCCACAGCACCGACACTGCCGCGCCGCCGCGCCAGTCGAACAAGGGCGGAATGCCGGCATCGCCGGGGGCGCGCCAATAGGTCTTCCAGCCCGGGGCCAGGTTTAGCTGCAAGGCCGCCATGTGGCTGCCATCGGCCAGCCGCCAGCCGGGCCGCAACTGCGCCTCGACGACACCGTCGAAGGATTGTGCGCCAAGCGGGGCGGCCACAATGGCGGCACAGGCAAGAAGAAGCGAACGGATCATGATCTGCCAGATGCCCGCTTTGCAATGAAATGGAAAGTCACGTTCCGGCGATGCGAACCGTGATCGCCCCGCGCCCTGCCGCCCTTGCGCCCCGGGCGCGGCTTGGCCATGCTGGTGCAGCAAGCCGAAGGGGTTTCCGCATGGCCAAGGCCGATCGCAGCACCGCCACGACGTCGCTGACCGGAAAGATGCTGATCGCCATGCCGGGAATGGGCGATCCGCGATTCGAACACAGCGTCGTGCTGCTGTGCGAACACAGCGACGAAGGCGCGATGGGTCTGATCGTCAACAAGACGGTCGGCGACGTGTCGCTGGGCGACCTGATGGAAAACCTGTCGATCGACATGCGCGGGGATATCGGCAAGCAATCGGTGCATTTCGGCGGACCGGTCGAAACCGGGCGCGGCTTCGTGCTGCACTCGCCCGATTACGCCTCGGTGGTGACGACGCTGCAGGTCACGGACGGCATCCACATGACCGCCACGCTGGACGTGCTCGAGGAAATCGCCCGCGGCCAGGGACCGGCGCGGCGGCTGGTTCTGCTGGGCTATGCAGGCTGGGGGCCCGGGCAGCTCGAGGGCGAGATCGCCCGCAACGGCTGGCTGGTCTGCGATGCCAGCGCGACGCTGGTCTTCGACAAGCCGGATGCCGAGAAATGGGAGGCGGCACTGGCCAGCATCGGGGTGCCGGCATTGATGCTGTCGTCCGAGGGTGGACGGGCCTGATCCTTGGCCACCTGCCTGATCGTCTCGGCGCATCCGTCCCCGGTCTCTTTCACGGCGGCCTGGGCGCAAGCCAGCACCCGGGCAGCCCGGAATGCCGGGTACACGGTGCTGCAATCCGATCTTTATGCCATGGCTTTCGATCCGGCCGAACGTGCGGCGCCGTCCGGCATCGAGGGTGCGTACGACCCGCTCAAGGCGCAGGAAACGGGCCGCGTATCGGCCGATGCGGCGCGGGAAGCGGCCAAGATCGAGGCCGCCGAGCTCGTGGTCTTCCATTTCCCGATCTGGTGGTTCGGTCCCCCCGCCATTCTCAAGGGCTGGTGCGACCGCGCGCTGATCCATGGCCGCCTGCACGATGTCGATCACCGATTCGACACCGGCCCGTGCCGAGGCAAGACGGCCCTGTTCTGCGTGACCACGGGCGCCGGGGCGGCCGAGGTCGGGCCGGGCGGCAAGGAGGGGCGGCTGGACCTGCTGCTCTGGCCGCTGGCCTACACCCTGCGCTATTGCGGTTTCGACATCGCCGAGCCGGTGGCCGAACACGGCGTGCACGGCTATTGGGAGGGCGCCGACAAGGCCGCCCTGGACACCCGGCTGGCGGCGCGCCTGGGGGCGCAGCAGGCCTTGATCGCCGATCTGCCGAACCGCCCGCGCTGGCGCTTTCACCCCGATGACGATTTCGATGCAGCCGGACGCCTCAAGCCCGGTATCGCGCCGCTCTGGCCGTTCCACGGCTGATCTTCATCTTGCCAAGTAAACTCCGGGGGTGAATGGCGGCTTGCCGCCAAAGGGGGCTGGCCCCCTTACCGCGGCGCCGCAGCGCGCGACAGCCGGTCGTTGATCGCCACACCCAGCCCGCGATGCGGCACCGGCGACACCGCGATCACCGCCGCGCCCGATGCGTCCAGCCGGTGCAGGTACTCGAACAGGTTGGCCGCCGCCTCGACCAGGTCGCCCCCCGGGGACAGGTTCAGGTCGCAGTCCACGTCTCCGAAACCCAGACGCGCCTCGCCCGCTTCCCAATCGGTGGCGTTCAGCCGCATCCGGGCATTCGGCGCATAGTGAGAGCCCAACTGGCCCGGCGCCGAAATCGCGTCGGTCTCGTGCCTTTGCGCGATCCGCCGTCCCAGGGCCTGTTCCAGCAGTTCCGGTCCGATCCCGCCGGGCCGCAGCAGCGTCGGCCGGCCGGCCAGTCCGAGGATGGTCGATTCAAGCCCTACCGGGCAGCGCCCGCCATCCATCACGGCCTCGATCCGGCCCGACAGCCCCGACAGGACATGTTCTGCCCGGGTCGCGCTGATCTGGCCCGATCGGTTGGCCGAGGGCGCGGCCACCGGGCCGCCGAATTCCGCCAGCAGGGCGCGGGCCGCCGGATGCGCGGGCATCCGGATCGCCAGCGTGTCGAGACCCGCCGTGACCAGGCGCGACACCGGTGCGCCGGCGCGCAGCGGCAGGACCAGCGTCAGCGGCCCGGGCCAGAACGCGCCCGCCACCGCCTCGGCGTCATCGGACCAGTCGACCAGCGCCTTGACCGCGTCCAGTTCGGCCAGGTGCACGATCAGGGGGTTGAAGCTGGGCCGTCCCTTGGCCTCGTAGATCCGTGCTACCGCCCGGTCGTTGCCGGCATCGGCCCCCAGGCCGTAGACCGTTTCGGTCGGGAAGGCGACAAGCTTGCCGTCGCGCAGCAGGTCGGCCGCGCGCTTGATCCCGGCCGTGTCGGCCTGCAAGGTTTCGGTATTCAAAAGGGGCATGGGCCGTGACGCCGCGTTTCGGTTGGTTCGGGCGGGCGGCAGGGCTACCCTGCCGGTCGAGTTGACGCCCTTGCTATCCGAGGGCCCCGTGTTTGCCAAGCCGATTGGACCCCTGACGCCATGCCCTACCGTGCCCCCCTGACCGATTACCGCCTGATCCTGGACCACGTCGTCGATTTCGCGCAGGTCGCCCGGACCGACCGGTTCGCCGAGGCCACGCCCGAGACCGTCGAGGCGATCCTGACCGAAGCCGGCAAGATGTGTGAAGAGGTTCTGGCGCCTTTGCAGCGCAACGGCGATCTGCATCCCGCGGCTCTTGAGAACGGCATCGTGCGAACCTCGCCGGGCTTTGCCGACGGCTACAGGGCCATCGCCGAAGGCGGCTGGGTTGCGATCGCCGCCGATCCCGACCATGGCGGAATGGGCCTGCCGATGGCGGTCACCACCGCCGTCAACGAGATGATGGCTGCCGCCTGCCTGTCGCTGCAACTGAACCCGCTGATGACCCAGGGGCAGATCGAAGCGCTGGAACACCATGCCAGCGACGCGATCAAGGCGCTGTACCTGCCCAAGCTCATTTCCGGCGAATGGTCGGGCACGATGAACCTGACCGAACCGCAGGCAGGATCGGACGTGGGCGCGCTGACCTCGAAGGCCGAACCGAATGGCGACGGCACATTCGCGATCACCGGGCAGAAGATCTACATTTCCTGGGGCGACAACGATTTCACCGAAAACGTCTGCCACCTGGTGTTGGCGCGCCTGCCCGGCGCTGTGGCCGGGACCAAGGGGATCAGCCTGTTCCTGGTGCCCAAGCGCATCCCCGACGCCGATGGCAATCCCGGCATGGCCAACAGCCTCAAGGTGGTCAGCCTGGAACACAAGCTGGGCCTGCACGGCTCGCCGACCTGCGTGATGTCTTACGAGGGCGCGACCGGCTGGCTGGTGGGCGAAGAGAACAACGGCATGCGCGCGATGTTCACGATGATGAACAATGCCCGGCTGGGCGTCGGCGGCCAGGGCATCGGCGTGGCCGAGGCGGCGTTCCAGCACGCCATGGCGCATGCGCTGGAACGCCGGCAGGGCACGTCGCTGCACGGCTATTCCATCGCCGCCCATGCCGATGTGCGGCGCATGCTGATGACGATGAAGGCCGATGTCTTTGCCGCCCGGTCGATCGCGCTGGCCTGCGCCACTGCCATCGACATGCAGACCGCCACCGGCGAAGATCACTGGGCCAAGCGCGCCGCCTTCCTGACCCCCATCGCCAAGTCTTTCGGCACCGAAACCGGCGTCGATGTCGCGAACCTGGGCATCCAGGTGCATGGCGGCATGGGATTTGTCGAGGAAACCGGCGCAGCGCAATTCCTGCGCGATGTCCGCGTGACGACGATCTACGAAGGCACCAACGGCATTCAGGCGATGGACCTGATCGGCCGCAAGCTGGCCGATGGCGGCGACGCGGCCTTCCGCCTGCTCGACGAAATCGAAGCCTTTGCGGAAACCGCCAAGGGCACCGTGCCCGACCTGGCCGAAGCGGTCTGGCAGGCTTCCGAGACCTTGCGCGAGACGACCGAATGGCTGCTCGACCAAGGTGACATGGACGAACGCTCGGCCGGGGCGGTGCCCTACCTGCGGGCCTTCGCGCGGCTTCTGGGCGGGCATTTCCACCTGCGCGCCGCGATGGCCGAACCCGGCAGCGCGCGCGAGGTGCTGGCGCGATTCTACATCGAACGGCTGCTGCCCGAGCATACCGGCCTTCTGGCCCATGCCATGTCCGGCGCCGGCGGCCTTTACGCCATGAGCCTCGACGATCTGGCGGCCTGATGGACGGGACCGGCGGCACGATCCGCTATCCCTGGGACACGCCGCCCGAGCCGGGCGCCGCCATCGAGGTGGCCGAGGGCGTCCTGTGGATGCGCCTGCCGCTGCCGATGAAACTGGACCACGTCAACGTCTACGCGCTGGATGACGGCGATGGCTGGACCGTGGTGGATACCGGTTTCGCCTCCAGCAAAAGCCGCGCGATCTGGCAGGGTCTGATCGACGGCCCGTTGGGGCGGCGTCCGATCAATCGCGTGATCGTCACCCACCATCACCCCGATCATGTCGGTCTGGCGGGCTGGTTCGTGCGCGACCACGGTGCCGAACTGGTGACGACCAGGACAGCCTGGCTGATGGCCCGGATGCTGCAACTGGACGTTCAGGACGTGCCGTCGCCCGAGACGGTGGATTACTGGCGCGGCTGCGGCATGGCGGCCGAGGTGCTGGCGCAGCGCCTGTCCGAACGTCCCTTCAACTTCGCCGATTGCACCGCGCCGCTACCGCTCGGGTTTACCCGTATCCGCGAGGGCGACACGCTGCGGGCGGGTGGGCGCAGTTGGGACATCCGCATCGGCAACGGCCACGCGCCCGAACACGCCACCTTCTGGAGCCGCGATTGCGACCTGGTGCTGGCGGGCGATCAGATCCTGCCGTCGATCAGTTCGAATATCGGTGTCTACGCGACAGAGCCCGAGGCCGACCCGGTGGGAGAATGGCTCGAGGCCTGCGAGCGGCTTTCGGCCTTTGCCCGCGACGCGCATCTGGTTCTGGGCGGCCACAAGCTGCCCTTCACGGGCCTGCCGGCGCGGATGCGGCAACTGATCGACAACCACCACGGCGCGCTTGACCGGTTGCATGCGCATCTGGCCGTGCCGCACAGCGCCGGCGAATGCTTTGCACCGCTGTTCAAACGCCGGATCGGGGCGGGCGAGTACGGGCTGGCGCTGGTCGAATCCATGGCGCATTGCCTGCATCTGTGGCACGAGGGACGGGCGACGCGGACACGACGCGAGGACGGCGCCTGGGTTTTTCAGGCGGCCTGAGCCAAAAGCGGGTATTCCGCCACCTGCCCATCACGCAGCACCACCAGGGTATCCAACGGCACTGCGGTCCAGCGGTTGGACTCGCCGTCCAGCGGTTCGGACGCAAAGGCCCGGCCGCCATTGTCCAGCGTGCCGGACAGATACAGCGTCGGCGCCTTGCCGTCGCTGGCATGGCGGAAGGCAAGCAGCGATTGTCCATCCGACATCACGCAGGTGACGCGATTCGGCGCGGCATCGGACTCGGGCGCGAATTCGGTCAGGACGGATCGTAGTGTTGCCGCCGGGGCGTCGGCGAAACCGCGCGCCATCAGGGTCAGGAACAGCATTTCGCTATCGGTGGTGCCGCGGCGAGCGGCGTAATGGGCATCGGGCAGCGCCGCCTCCATCCTCCGGCGCAAGGCCGGGAAGGCCGCGATCTGGCCGTTGTGGCAAAAGCTCCAGCCCTGGAAGGTGAACGGGTGGCAATTCGCGCGACTGGTTTCGCCGATGGTCGAAGCACGCACATGCGCCAGGAACAGCGGCGCGGTGATCATCCGGCACAGACTGGGCAGGTTGCCGTCGCTCCAGGCCGGCAGCACGTCGCGATACAGCCCCGGTTCGGCGCTGTGCGGCGCATACCAGGCGATACCGAACCCGTCACCGTTTACCGCCAGCTTGGCCTCGGTCGCGTGCTGGCTCTGGCTCAGCAGGCTGTGGCGCGGCCGGACGATGATGTTTTCCAGCGGGATGGCAGGGCCGTGATAAGCGGCGATGCGGCACATGGGTCAGCGCCGCGCCTCGATCCGGGCATGCAGGCACCGGATGATCGTGCTGGCGGTCCGTTCGCACAGTGCCGGCACGAGGGCATGCAGCAGTGCGGCCCCTGCGGCCAGCGCCAGCAGACCGGCGAAGCGCAGGGCAAAGCCCATGTGCTGGAAATAGGTTTCGTTCACCGAAGCGGGGTGATCGAAAAACAGCGACTGCAGCGGCGCGCGGCGGGTGTTGTCCATGTCCATCTCCTGTATCTGGCCTGCATCTTTTGCCAAAACCGATTGGGGAATGGGTCTCAAAATCGGGTGGCCAATCGGAAATTTTTGGGAAATAATCCCATGATGAGTGTGAATATCGACGAAACAGACCGCCGTATCCTGCGCCTGTTGCAACAGGACGCTTCGCTCAGCGTAGATGCGGTGTCAGAACGGGTGGCGTTGTCGCGCAACGCGTGCTGGCGGCGGATCAAGCAGATGGAAGACCGCGGCATCCTGCGCGGACGCGTCGCGCTGGCCGATCCGCGCGCCCTGGGGTGCGGATTGCAGGTGGTGGTGCTGGTGCGCACTTCGAACCACGATGCCGATTGGCTGGACCGCTTCCACCGCGCTGTCGAATCGCTGCCCGAAGTGCTGAGCGCCTACCGGATGTCCGGTGATCTGGATTACCTTCTGCGGGTCCGGGTCGCCGACGTGGCGGGATATGACGCGTTCTACAAAAAGTTGATCGCCCGTGTGCCGCTGTCGGATATCTCGGCCAGTTTTGTTATGGAAGAGATCAAGGAAACCACGGCCCTGCCGGTCTGAGGAGCGCCCATGAAGGAAATCGCCACCACCGCCGAGGCCGCCGAAGCCGACGCCATCCCGCGCAAGGTCGATGTGCATACCGACTCCGACGATCCCTGCGGCCCGGCCGATCTGCCCGATGCCGTCACCCGCAAGCCGGTCAAGTCCAAGAGCCCGGCGGAATGGGCCTATGAGCGGCTCATCCTTTATATCCAGAATTTCGAACAGCAACTGGACAACGAACACGAGGTGGCGATGGGCTTTACCGGAAGCAACACCGGGATCCTGCGCATCGAGGGGATGGGATATTTCGACCCCGATATCGTGACCTTTTACGGCTCGGACCCGTCCGGGGCCCGAACCCAGCTGATCCAGCATGTCAGCCAGTTGAACGTGATGCTGCGCGCGCTTCCCAAAGAGGTCGAACAGACCGAACCGCGCCGGATCGGGTTCCGTCTGGCCCGCGAGCTGGAGCAACTCTGAGCGTGGTTCCGAGCGCGGGACCGCGGGGCGCGACAATTGCTCGCGCGCCTGCGCGTGACAGCGCTGGCCGAATAGGCTAATCCCGCATCGGGAACACGCAAATTCGAGGAAAGACCCATGGCAGAGCACAAGCACGGCAGCATGGACATCACCACCCAGGAAAAGACCTTTAACGGGTTCATCACCTTCACTATCCGCACGGTGATCGTGATCCTGGCGATCGTGGTCTTCCTCGCCGTCTTCAATTCGTGAATCGGCTGAACTGGTGAAAAAGCGTTTCGGTGTTCTGGCCCTTTTGGGCCTGTTGATCCTTGGTGCCTGCGGTCAGCCGATGGGGACCAAGGAATCCTCTCCCGAAGAAGCCGCGCGCGCGGCGTATCGGCATGATGGCCCGCCCGAGATCGTGCTTTATACGATGATCAACAACCGGTCGGGTTCCGGAGCGCATACCTCGATCATGATCAACGCGCCGTCGCAGCGGGTGATCTTCGACCCCGCGGGGTCCGTTCAACTGAGCGTCATGCCGGAAATCGGCGACGTGCTGTATGGCATCACCCCGTCGGTTCTGGATTTCTACGAACGCGCCCACGCCCGGTCGACCTATCACGTGCGCATCCAGCGCCTGCCGGTATCACCGCAAAGCGCCGAGCGTGCCTTGCGCCTGGTGCAGGCCAACGGGATCGTCCCCGCGGCACAGTGCACCACCGCCACGTCGCGCATCCTGTCGCAGGTGCCCGAATTCTCGTCCGTCCGCTCGACCTTGTTCCCGAACAACCTGGCCGACCAGGTCGCGCAGATTCCGGGCGTCACGGAACGGCGGCTGTACGAGAACGACGGTGACGACAAGGAGCTGGCCATCGCCGAGTTCGAAGCCCGCAACGGGATCAGCCGCGAAATCAGCCGAAGCAGTCAGAACGACCAATAGGCGCCGGCCACCATCACCGTGGCCCCGGCCAGCATGGCGAGGATGACGTTCTTGCTGGTATAGCCGACCGCCAGCGTCAGTGCGGCCGCAGCCAGGCGCAGCGGGTCGGGGTCTCCGCCGGTGGCCTTGGGCCAGACGATCAGCGGTGCCACCAGCGCGGGCAGCACGGCGACGGCAGTATAGCGCAGGTGCCGCAGCAGCCAGGGCGGCATCGGCCGGTCGCCGACCAACCCCAGGAAGGCAAAGCGCAGGCCGAACGACCCCAGCCCGAGCACGACGATCACCAGCCACAATTCCGCGCGGTCGATCATGCGCCCATCCTCCGCTCGATCTCGGCACCCGCAGCCATGCCCGCCAAACCGCCGACGATCAGGCCCAGGTTCCAGGGCAACCAGGCGAAAGCCAGCGCGCCGACCACGGCGGCAAAGGCCGCGGCGACATGTGCGCGGGTCCGCAGCGCCGGCGCGATCATCGCCACAAAGGCGATGGGCAGGGCGAAATCCAGGCCCAGTTCCGGCGGGATCGCTTCGCCCACCAACGCGCCGATCAGCGTGAACACGCTCCACAGCGGAATGATCGGCGTGCAGACCCCGAAGAAATAGGCGAATTTCTGATCGGGTGTCTGGTCGGGGCGTTGCTCGTAATCCAGCACAGCCGAGGCATAGCTCTGGTCGACCAGGCAATAGGCCGTCGCCGCGCGCTTCCACAGCGGCAGGCCGCCCAGATGCGGGGTGATCGAGGCCGAATACATCGCCATGCGCATGTTCACCGCCAGCGCCGAGGCCAGCACCACCAGTGTCGGCGCCTGTTCGGTCATCAATTGCAGCGCGGTGAATTGCGCCGCACCCGCGACGACCACAACCGAAAAGGCCAGCGTTTCGACGATGTTCAGCCCCGCCTCGGTCGCTGCAACGCCAAACAGCGTTGCGAACGGGATCAGCACCAGGATGAACGGCATTCCATCCCGCACACCCCGCCAGTAGCTTGACTTTGCCCCGTTGCCCGCCATCACTTGGTCCTGCCTCGTTCGTTCCTGCCCTAGCCAAGCCAGCCCCCGGATGCAATCGCCCGATATGCCTTATCTCATCGCCCCCGACCCGCAGGCGCCGCGCCTGACACGGGCCGTGACAGGCACCGACCAGACCGGCGCCGAAACGGTGATTTCGGTGGTCGAGGAGCGGCCCCTGACGATCTTTCTCAACAGCCAGGAAATCGTCACCGCGATGACCATCGGGGATTATCCCGACTATCTCGCGATCGGGTTCCTGCGGAACCAGGGCATGCTGAAGGATGGCGAAACGGTGACCGGCGTCGATTACGACGAGGAACTGGAAACCGTCGTGGTGCGCACAGCGTCGCGCACCACCTACGAGGAGAAGGTCAAGAAGAAGACCCGCACCAGCGGCTGCGCGGTTGGCACGGTGTTCGGCGACATGATGGAAGGGTTGGAGGGCAAGACACTGCCCGCGGCCGAATTGCGCACGTCATGGCTGTATGCGCTGGCGGCACGCATCAACACCACCCCGTCGCTTTATCTGGAAGCGGGCGCGATCCATGGCACTGTCCTGTGCCAGGCCGATCGCCCGCTGGTCTACATGGAGGATGTCGGGCGCCACAACGCCGTCGACAAGATCGCCGGTTGGATGTTCCGCCACGACGTGCCGGCGGGTGACAAGATCCTCTACACCACCGGGCGGCTGACATCCGAGATGGTCATCAAGACGGCGCTGATGGGCATCCCGGTTCTGGCCTCGCGCTCGGGTTTCACGGCCTGGGGCGTGGAAATCGCCCGACAGGTCGGGCTGACGCTGGTGGGCCGGATGCGCGGCAAGCGGTTCATCTGCCTGGCGGGCGAAGAGCGGCTGGTGCGCGACATCGACCCCGACAGCGTGCCGGACGAAGACCGCAAGCATCGCAGGAAAAGCGCAGGATGACCGCACCGCAACGTCTCGACCCCGCGCATCAGGAGGCCGTCGCCGCCGCCCGCGCCTTCATCGCCGACCGCCAGCGCGGCGACTGGCACACCGTGGCCTCGGTGGTGCTGACGGCGTCGGGTGCGCGCTTTGTGGCGTTGAACTTGGACAGCACATTGCCGCGCGCCAGCGTCTGCGCCGAACCGGTCGCGCTTGGCATGGCGCTGTCGGCCAACCCCGATGATGCCGTCGTCTTCTGCGCGGCCGTCAACCGGCGCGGCGAGGTCATCCCGCCCTGCGGTCCGTGCCGCGAACTGATGTTGGACTACGCGCCGCACGCGCTGGTCGCGGTGCCTGCCGATCCCGACTTCGCGGTCATGCCGTTGCGCGGGCTGATGCCCGCCGCCTACAAGCACGACCGGAGAAAGCCGTGAAGCAACCGCTGGGCGTGATCCTGGCCGGTGGGCTGGCGACCCGGATGGGCGGCGGCGACAAGGCGCTGCTGCCGCTTGGCGGCCGGCCGCTGCTGGCGCATGTGATCGACCGCCTGGCGCCGCAGGTGGGTGGCCTGGCGCTGAACGCCAACGGCGATCCCGCACGGTTCGATGACTTTGGCCTGCCGGTGTTGCCGGACAGCATCGACGGGTTTCCCGGCCCCTTGGCCGGAGTTCTGGCCGGGCTCGACTGGGCGGCCGGGCAGGGCGCCGATGCGGTCGTGACCGTCGCCGCCGATACACCGTTCTTTCCCTGCGATCTGGTGCCACGCCTGCTGCTGGCCTCCGAAGGCCAGGCACATCCGCTGGTTCTGGCCGCCACGCGGGGCGATGCGCAGACCAAAAGCAAGACCCGCGGCGGGCTGATCCGGCACCCGACCTTCGGGCTTTGGCCGGTGGCGTTGCGCGACGACCTGCGCGCCGCTTTGCTGGACGGGTTGCGCAAGGTGGTGATCTGGACCGACCGCCATGACGGGCGCGAGCAGGTGTTTCCGACCGACGCGGGTGATCCGTTCTTCAACGTCAATACGCCCCAAGACCTGGCCGAGGCGGAGGCGATGGTGTGAAGGTTTTCGGCGTCACCGGCTGGAAGAACGCCGGCAAGACCGGGCTGATGGAACGGCTGGTGACCGAGATCACGGCGCGCGGCTATACCGTCAGCACCGTGAAACATGCCCATCACGGGTTCGACGTGGATGTGCCCGGCACCGACAGTTTCCGCCATCGTGCGGCCGGCGCCTCCGAAGTGCTGGTGTCGTCACCGAAACGGGTGGCCCTGATGACCGAGTTGCGCGGCGCCGACGAGCCGCAGCTGCCGGACCTGCTGGCCCGGCTTGCCCCGGCCGATCTGGTGCTGATCGAAGGGTTCAAGGGCGCGCCGCATCCCAAGATCGAGGCCTTTCGCGCCGAGGCCGGGCACAGCTTGATCGCACCCGGAGACCCGACGATCCGCGCCGTGGCCTCGGACGTGCCGCTGGAACTGGATCGTCCGGTTCTCGACCTGGATGACACTGTCGCGATCGCCGATTTCGTACTGGCCGAGGTCGGGCTATGACCGGGTTCGACACGTTTGTCGTGGTCGACTGGTCGGCGCGGTCGGCGCCGTCCCCGGCAAAGCCCACCAAGGATGCGATCTGGATCGGTGTGGCCCGACAGGGCGACGTTTCATGCCACTATCACCGCACCCGCGCCGAAGCGATCGACGCGCTGGCGGCCCTGTTCGAAACCGAACTGGGGCAGGGCCGCCGGGTGGTGGCGGGGTTCGACTTTCCCTTCGCCTATCCCAAGGGGTTTGCGCGCGCCGTGACCGGCACGGATGACCCGCTGGCACTTTGGACTTGGCTGGCGTCGCGCATCGTGGACGCCCCGGACAACGCCAACAACCGGTTTATCGTGGCGCGCGACCTGAACCGTCTGTTTCCCGGCACCGGTCCGTTCTGGGGCTGTCCGCCCGCAGAGGCCGACGCGGTGCTGCCGGACAAGGGCACGGCGCGGGCGGGGCATGGCCTGCCGGAACGGCGCGCGGTCGAGGCGCGCGTCACGCGCGCCCAGCCTTGCTGGAAACTATTCACGACGGGTTCCGTCGGCTCGCAGGCGCTGCTGGGTCTGCCGCGCCTGCAGGCGCTGCGCGACCGGTTCGCCGGTCGATTGACCGTTGCGCCGTTCGAGGCGCCGGATACGCCCATCGTGCTGGTCGAACTGTTCCCGTCGCTGATCGCCGACATCGTCGCGGCCCGGCGCGAACCCGGCGAGATCCCGGACCGTGCGCAGGTGCGGGTTCTGGCCCAGGCGCTGTCACGCCTTTCGCCCGCGACGCTGGACGTCATGCTGCGCACCGGCGACCCCGTCGAGGGCTGGATCCTTGGTGCCGGTCGGGAAGACGCGTTGCGCGCCGCGGCGTCCGGGATTTCCGCGCCGCCGCTGTCCAACGATTGCTTTGCCCTGCCGCCCGGTGTCGACTGGACGCCTGTGGACGAGGCGCTGTCGCTCTTGCGCGACCGGTTGCGCCCGGTGGTCGGTGCAGAAGACCTGCCTCTGGCGCAGGCATCCGGGCGGGTTCTGGCCACCGACCTCGTTGCGCTGCGCGCGAACCCGCCGGAAGCGAATACCGCGGTGGATGGCTATGGCTTTGCCGGATCTGTCGTCGGCCCCGGACCGCAGACGCTGCCGCTGAATCCGGGTCGGGCGGCAGCCGGGGTGCCCTTTGAAGGCCGGGTGCCCAAGGGACACGCCATCCGGGTTCTGACGGGTGCGGCCTTGCCCGCGGGCGTCGACACGGTGGTGCTGGACGAGGACACGACCGTCGGCGACGGGGTGATCGCCTTCAACGGTCCGCTGAAGACCGGTGCCAACACCCGCAAGGCCGGCGAAGATGTCGCCGCAGGGGCCGTGGCGCTGACGGAGGGCACGCGGCTGGGCGGACCGGAACTGGCGCTGGCCGCGGCAGTGGGGCATGGACATCTGCGCGTTTGGGAACGTCTGCGCGTCGCGGTACTGTCCACCGGCGACGAGGTGGTCGAACCCGGGGCCGATGCCGCACCGGGGCAGATCTTCGACGCCAACCGGCCGATGCTGCTGGCGATGGTGGACCGGTTCGGGTTCGAACCGGTGGATATGGGCCGGGTACCGGATCACCGCGACGCCTTGCGCGGAACGCTGGATGCAGCGGCGGACCAGGCGCACGTGATCCTGACCTCGGGCGGCGCGTCGGCGGGGGACGAAGATCACGTCTCGGCCCTGTTGCGCGACGCGGGTGCGATGCAGGAATGGCGGATCGCGCTGAAACCCGGCCGCCCGCTGGCCCTGGGGATGTGGCGGGGCGCACCGGTTTTCGGCCTGCCCGGCAACCCGGTGGCGGCTTTCGTTTGCACGCTGGTCTTCGCGCGGCCTGCAATGGGGCTGCTGGCGGGCGAAGGCTGGCGCGATCCTCAGGGGTTCGACGTGCCTGCGGCGTTCGAGAAACGCAAGAAACCGGGACGGCGGGAATACCTGCGCGCCCGCATCCGTGACGGCCGGGCGGAAGTGTTCCGCTCCGAAGGGTCGGGCCGGGTGTCTGGGCTGAGCTGGGCCGAAGGGCTGGTGGAACTGCCAGACGGCGCGGCGCATGTCCGCCCGGGCGATCCGGTGCGATACTTTCCATACGGATCGTTCGGCCTTTAGCCGGCGGTCAAGCGGAACGCGCGGGTCGCGCGTGCAGTTTTCTGGTGCTTTTGGCGACGCGTCGCCGCGGCCCGGCCTAGTCGAACGTGCCCGCGACGCGGCCCAGCAACATGAAGGCGCGCGCGGTGCGGGTGCCCGCGAATTCGGTGATCTCGGAATCGCTGGCGCGGCTGGCGAAACCGGCGAAGGTCCGGTCGAAGAGCCTCAGGAAATGATGCGCCGCGTCGCGAAAGATCGGATCCTGTTTCATCCGGCCCGCGGTCAGCGCCAGCGAAGAGCGGTCGCGCACGCCGCCCAAAGACGCGATGGCCCGGCCACGCTTGCCCTCGGCGAAGGCGCGCCAGATCTCGGGCCGGGACAGGTCGGGGCGCAGGTCGTCCATGTATATGCCTTCCTGGCTGAGCAGGGTCAGCACGTCCTGGCTGGCCTGCACCAGTTGCTTGACCGTCCGGTCCTTGAGCGCCCGCCGCAACGCCGCGAAACCGGGCTTGTCATCGGCGGTTTCGGGAAAATTCAGCGCGCGGATGAAATCGCTGTTGGACAAGGGCGGCTCGAGCGCTTCGGCCGGGGTGCCCAGGGACAGCGCGGGCTGGTCTTCGCCTTCGATCGCGGTCGCAGCGGATTGCGCAAGGGCGGTTTCGGTCACCCGCGCGGTCGTCAGCCGTGTCAGGCCGCTTTCCAGAGCCTTTTGCGTGGCGGCGATTTCATCCAGTCTTTTGGTCAGTGCGGGATGTGGCGCCTCGCCCGCGCCCTGTTGGGTCTTCATCTGCGCCACATAGGCCGCGCGGATCGCGTCGATGGCGGCCTGGAGCCGCGCCGACTCTGCCCGCAGCACCCGCGTCGACCGGGCCGTCAGCGCGGCCACCCAGATCATCGCGATCGGCAGAACGATCACCATCGCCGCCATCAGAAAGCCCAAACCGGCCTGGTCGCTCGGCCGTCCGGTGAGGAAATAGATGCCGCTCAGCAGCAGCCAGAAGACGGTCGCGACCAACGCGGCCACCTCGACCGCGCCAAAGCCGTCCGCCGGTTCGGGCAGCAGGCTGACCGGGCTCTTGCGGGTGCGGGACGGATCGGGTTCGGTGGCCATGGCCGCGCTCATCTATAGGCGATCTTGAGGATCTCGTAGCTTTTCTCGCCACCCGGGGTGCGCACTTCGACGCTGTCGCCTTCGTCCTTGCCGATCAGCGCGCGCGCAATGGGCGATTTGATGTTCAGCAGACCCTTTTCGATGTTGGCCTCGTGTTCGCCGACGATCTGCCAGGTCTTTTCCTCGTCGGTATCCTCGTCGACCAGCGTCACCGTGGCGCCGAACTTGACCGCACCGGACAGGTTTGCCGGATCGATGACCTCGGCCAGGCCCAGGATGCCTTCGATTTCCTTGATCCGGCCCTCGATGAAGCTCTGCTTTTCGCGCGCCGAATGATATTCCGCGTTCTCGGACAGATCGCCGTGTTCGCGGGCTTCGGCGATCGCCTTGATGATGGCCGGCCGTTCTTCGCTTTTCAGCACCTTCAATTCGCCCTCGAGCGCGGCGTGGCCCGCGCGGGTCATCGGGATCTTTTCCATGAACTCGGTTCCGTTTCTTGTCCGGTGTCGCCCGGGCCGTCTGTGCAGCGTGCTCGGGTCACAATGTGCGCAAGCCGGGGCGCAATGCAACAGGTCGGTGAAAATGTCCAGCGAAAGGGCGGATCGGGGCTGATTCCACGACCTTTCCGGATGGCGCGGCGGTTCGAAAACGCCGCGTTCGCGCTTTGTAACGCCGTGTCGCAATTGACCCTTGCTGCGCTGCCGCGCTAGGCAAGGTCGACAAAGGGACATGCCAACCCGGGAGGGGTGCAAGATGAGCGACGCGCAGCGCGAATCCATGGAATACGACGTCGTGATCGTGGGAGCGGGCCCGGCGGGCCTGTCGGCGGCGATCCGTCTGAAACAGCTCGATGCCGACATGTCGGTGGTTGTTCTGGAAAAGGGCTCGGAAGTGGGTGCGCATATCCTGTCGGGCGCGGTTCTGGACCCTTGCGGCCTTGACGCGCTGATCCCCGACTGGAAGGCCAAGGGCGCACCGCTGAACACCCCGGTGACGGAAGACAATTTCTACATGCTGGGTGAAGCCGGGCAATTGCGCATCCCCAACTGGCCGATGCCGCCGCTGATGAACAACCACGGCAACTACATCGTGTCGATGGGCAATGTCTGTCGCTGGATGGCCGAACAGGCCGAGGGGCTGGGGGTCGAGATCTTCCCCGGCATGGCCTGTTCCGAGCTGGTTTATGACGGCGATCGCGTCAAGGGCGTGGTCGCGGGCGAATTCGGCAAGAACCCCGATGGCACGCCGGGCGACGGATACGAACCGGGAATGGAGTTGCACGGCAAGTATGTCTTCCTGTCCGAAGGCGTGCGCGGGTCGCTGGCCAAGCAAGTGATCGAGAAATACGACCTGTCGAAGGGCAAGGAACCACAGAAATTCGGCCTGGGCATGAAGGAAATCTGGGAGATCGATCCGGCCAAGCACAAGCAGGGTTCGGTCACTCACACGATGGGCTGGCCGCTGGGTGGCAATGCCGGCGGGGGATCGTTCATTTATCATCTGGAAAACAACCAGGTCTATGTCGGCTTCGTGGTGCACCTGAACTACGAGAACCCGCACCTCTATCCCTACATGGAATTCCAGCGCTTCAAGCACCACCCGATGGTCGCAAAGCTGCTCGAAGGCGGTAAGCGCGTGGCCTATGGCGCGCGGGCGATCAGCGAAGGCGGCTACCAGTCGATGCCCAAGATGGTCGCGCCGGGTGTGGCGCTGCTGGGATGTTCGGTCGGCATGGTCAACGTGCCGCGCATCAAGGGTAACCACAACGCGATGCTTTCGGGCAAGGCCGCGGCCGAGGCCGCCCACGCCGCCATCAAGGCCGGCCGCGAAGGCGACGAACTGGCGGCCTACGAATCCGAAGTGCGCGGCGGTGCCATCGGCCACGACCTCAAGAAAGTGCGCAACGTCAAGCCGTTGTGGTCGAAATACGGCCTGACAGCATCTCTGACGCTGGGCGGGCTGGACATGTGGACCAACACCCTCGGCTTCTCGCTGCTCGGCACCATCGGCCATGGCAAGACCGATGCCGCCGCAACAGGCGATGCCAAGAAATTCAAGGAAATCGACTATCCCAAACCGGACGGCAAGCTGAGTTTCGACCGGCTGACCAATGTCAGCTTCAGCTTCACCAACCACGAGGAAAGCCAGCCTGCGCATCTGCAGTTGAAAGACCCCTCGGTGCCGATCCAGGTGAACCTGCCGAAATACGCCGAGCCCGCGCAACGCTATTGCCCGGCCGGCGTCTATGAGGTGGTCCGCGAAGACGGCAAGGACCCGCGCTTCGTCATCAACTTCCAGAACTGCGTGCATTGCAAGACCTGCGATATCAAGGACCCAAGCCAGAACATCAACTGGACGGTTCCGCAGGGTGGCGACGGGCCGAACTATCCCAACATGTGATGCAGTCAAACGCTGTTTTCCCGGGCATGGCTTGGCCGACGCCTTGCCCGGTTTTCGATCTATCTTAACGCCTCTGCTGCACCCTGCCGTTCGACGATATCCGGCAAGGGGTCATCTTCGTGCAGATCAGAGCACCGCGTTGGTCCAGCCGTTTCGCGTTGAATGTCCGATCCGTCTTTGGGCCGAGGCGGGTCACGGTCGTGAATCTCAGCGCCAACGGTCTGCGGTTTCGCGGCGTTCTGGCGCGCAACCCGATGGACCGCGTTCGCTTTCGGTTGGATGACCAAGACATCAGCGCGCGGGTCGTCTGGCAAGAGGCGGATATCGGCGGCATGCAATTCGACCGACCATTGTCGAATCGCACCTTGGCCAAGCTGCGCGAAACCGTACAAGAAGCCTAGCGGATCGCGCTTTTCTGCCGCTCACCGCGGCATACACGCGCTTGTCATCCCGGGGCCGCGGACGAGACAATTGTCAGTGTGTGGGTTCGGCACTAGGGTGACGCGAACAACCATCAGCGCGGAGAAACAGGGTGACATCCATCGCGAAGGTTCTGGGCAGTGCGGCGCTGGTCGTGATCATGGCGATCCCGGCCGGGGTTTCCGCGAATGGTCTTGCAGGTGACTACCTTGCCGCGCGCCAGGCGGCGATCATGGGCGACTACAAGGCAGCGGCCGAATACTACGGACGGGCGATCCTGTTCGATCCGGAAAACCCCGAACTGCTCGAACGGGCGATCCTGGCGAACGTGTCCTTGGGCGATCTCGACCGCGCCGCCGCGCTGGCGGACAAGCTGGTTCTCGAAGGGTTTTCCAGCCAGCTCGCGAACATGGCGCTCGTCGTGCGGGACGCCAAGGAAGAGAAATACGCAGCGGTGTCGGCCGCGATCAAGGATGTACGCGGATTGGGGCCGCTCGCCGATGGGCTGATCGACGCCTGGGCGCAACTGGGGCAGGGCGACATGGGCGCCGCCGTGGTCGCCTTTGACGAAGTCGGCAAGTTGCAGGGCCTCGGACCGTTTGCCGCCTATCACAAGGCGATGGCGCTGGCATCGGTCGGGGATTTCGAAAGCGCCGAGGCCTTGTTCGCCGCGGATGAGGCCGGCGGCATGTCGCTGACCCGGCGGGGCGTGATGGCCCGCGCCGAAATCCTGAGCCAGCTCGACCGCGCCACCGACGCAGTCACGCTGATCGACCGGTCGTTCGGCCAGGATCTCGACCCGGAACTCGCCGCCATGCGCGCCGCGCTCGATGCCGGAGGCAAGCTGCCCTTCAGCCATATCCGTTCGGCCCGCGACGGCATGGCCGAAGTCTTCTACACGCTGGCCGGAGCGCTCTCGAATGAAAGCGACGACGACTACACCCTGCTTTACGCCCGCCTTGCGGAACACCTCCGCCCCGATCATGTCGACGCCTTGCTGCTGACCGCGGAATTGCTGGAAAAGCTCGGACAGCACGACCTGGCCGTCGCGGCCTACAAACGCGTCCCGCGCGACGATCCTTCCTTCCACGCCGCCGAACTGGGCCGGGCCGGCGCGCTGCGCGCGCAGGACAAGGTGGATGCCGCCGTCGAGGTGCTTGAACAATTGGCCGAAACCCACGGCGACTTGGCCGTTGTCCAATCGACGCTGGGCGACATCATGCGCCAGCAAGATCGCTATGCCGAAGCCGCAGAGGCCTATAGCCGCGCGCTGGCCTTGTTCGACGAACCCGGCGAACGGCAATGGTTCCTGCTCTATGCCCGCGCGATTTCCTATGAACGCCAGGGCCTGTGGGACCAGGCCGAAGCCGATTTCCGCAAGGCGCTTGAACTCAACCCCGACCAGCCGCAGGTGCTGAACTATCTCGGCTATTCGCTGGTGGAGAAGCAGACCAAGCTGGACGAGGCGCTGGACATGATCGAACGCGCCGTCGCCGCGCAACCCAACAGCGGCTACATCGTCGACAGCCTGGGATGGGTGCTCTACCGGCTTGGCCGCTATGACGAGGCGGTCGTCCATATGGAACGCGCCGCCGAACTGATGCCCATCGACCCGGTGGTCAACGACCATCTGGGCGATGTCTACTGGGCCGTGGGGCGCACACTCGAGGCGGAATTCCAGTGGAAACGCGCACTCAGCTTCGTCGATTGGGAAGACGCGTCCGAGGAGCTCGATCCCGAGCGCATCCGCCGCAAGCTGGCGGTCGGGCTCGATGTCGTGCTGGCCGAAGAAGGCGCGCCGCCGCTCAAGTTGGCCAATGGCCAGAATTGAGGTCTTTGCTCCGGCCAAGATCAACCTGACGCTTCACGTCACCGGCCAGCGGGCGGACGGCTATCACCTGCTGGACTCGCTGGTGACATTTGCCTCTGTCGGGGACCGGCTTTTTATCGCCGTGCCCGCCAACTCACTTTCGTTGACGGTCGAGGGCCCCGAGTCGCAGGGGGTTCCGTCTGACATGCGAAATCTGGCATTGCGCGCGGCCGCTTTGGTGCCGTTCGAGGGTGCCGCGCTGGTGCTGGAAAAAAACCTGCCGTCCGCTTCGGGGATCGGTGGAGGCTCAGCGGATGCTGCCGCCGCTTGGCGTGGGATGACCTACTTGAAAGGCGACGTGTTCCACTGGTTGGCCGACGCGCCGGAGCCCTGGCTTCAAGCAGAGATGAACAACCTGCTGACGCTTGGCGCGGACATTCCCATGTGCGTTCATTCAAGCCCGATGCGTGTGCAGGGCGTCGGCGACAAACTGATCCCGGTTGACCTGCCCAGTTTGCCGGCCTTGCTTGCAAACCCCCGCCTGCCGGTGTCGACGCCCTCTGTGTTCAAGGCGCTGAAACTGCGCGACAATCCACCAATGCCCGCGGCCCTACCCGAATTCTTCGATGTCGGCGATTTGATCGACTGGCTTTCGGTCCAGCGCAACGATCTGCAAGACGCAGCCTTGTGTGTCGAGCCGGGAATAGCAGAGGTCCTCTCTGTTCTTTCCGCCTTGCCCGGGTGCAGATTGGCGCGCATGTCCGGATCAGGAGCGACCTGTTTCGGTCTGTTTGAAACCGAAGAGGCGGCGAAGGCAGCCACGTATGAGCTGCACAAGATCCGGCCAGAATGGTGGAAAGCGGGTTGTTTGCTGGGTGATCAGATGCGTGCCGCTGTTCCGCGCGACTGCTGAACATCCGTCCTTGTCGCAGTCCGAAAGAACCGGGCGACACATTTCATCCACGGGCTTTCCCGCTAGCTGACCCGCGCCACCACGTAATCGTTGAGGTCGACCAGCATGTCGCGCAGATCGCTTTGCGGCAGGCTGAGCATCGCCGACTTGGCCTTGGCCGACCAGGCCAGCGCATCCTGCCGCGTCGCTTCCAGCGTGTCGTGCTTGTTCAGCAAGGCGATGGCGTGGTCCAGATCGCCCTCGCCTTGGTCGCCCTTTTCGATCACCCGCGACCAGAAGGCGCGTTCTTCGGCATCCGCTTTGGCCACCGCCTTGATGACCGGCAGGGTCAGCTTGCGTTCGCGGAAATCGTCGCCGACATTCTTGCCGGTGGCGTCCGACCCCCAGTAATCCAGCAGATCGTCGACGATCTGGAAGGCAATGCCCAACGCGTCGCCATAGTCGAACAGCGCCTTGACCTCGGCTTCGGGCCGCCCTGCGATGACACCGCCCACCTCGGTCGCGGCGGAAAACAGTGCGGCGGTCTTGCCGCGCACCACTTGCAGATAGACGGCCTCGTCCGTGGCCAGATCCTGCGCCGCGGTCATCTGCAGGACCTCGCCCTCGGCGATCGTGGCGGCGGCGTCCGACAGGATGCGCAACACGCGGATATTGCCGGTCTCGGTCATCAGCTGGAAGGACCGCGCGAACAGGTAATCGCCCACCAGCACGCTCGACTTGTTGTCCCACAGCAGGTTCGCCGTGGGCCGCCCGCGGCGTTTCTGGCTTTCGTCGACCACGTCGTCATGCAACAGCGTCGCGGTGTGGATGAATTCCACCGTCGCGGCCAGGTGTACGTGATACGGGCCTTCGTAGCCGCAAAGCCGTGCACTGGCCAGGGTCAGCATCGGGCGCAGCCGCTTGCCCCCGGCTTCGACCAGATGCGCCGTGACCTCGGGTATGCGCGGCGCGTGGCGCGACGCCATGCGGTCGCGGATCAGCGCGTTGACGCCGGCCAGGTCATCCTGCAGCGCCGCCGCAAGCCGTTCATGCGGCTTTGAAGCCGGTTGATCCAGGCTCATCACACCCCCGTCACAAGGCTCGACAACCCGCGTTGGTTGTCCTTACATCCCCGCCATGGAAGAGCTTTTGCGCACCAACGACATAACCCTGATCCCGCTGGCGAAAACCCTTCTCGACGACGCGGGTATAATGAGCTTCGAGCTGGACGTAAACATGAGCGTGCTCGAGGGCAGCATCGGCATCTTGCCGCGGCGGCTGATGGTGCGCGCCGATGAACTCCAGGCCGCGCGCCGGGTCTTGCGCGAATACGGAGTGCGGTTTGAGGATTGAGCCCTTCGTCGAGGCCGAACTGACATGCGATGCCTTTCTTGGTGGCAAGGTCACGATCCGGCAGCCACGCGACGGGTACCGCGCCGGTGTCGACCCTGTTCTTCTGGCGGCATCGGTGATGGCCAGGCCTGGACAGTGTGTGCTGGAACTGGGCTGCGGTGCGGGCCCGGCCCTGTCCTGCCTTGCTGCGCGGGTGCCGGGGCTTTCGCTGACCGGAGTCGAGATCCAGCCCGCCTATGCGGATCTG